>JAGQSI010000084.1 GCA_020439605.1 Acidimicrobiales bacterium
TCTGTGGTCCCCCGTGCCACAGCGGCGTTTCGGGAGATGACCGAGAAGTACTTCGGGTTTCGTCCGGTTGTTATCGAACCCGGTGTGAAGACCGGCCTACCTATTCTCACGGACAATCCTCGCGAGGTTGGCGCGGACCGGATCGCCGATGCCGTTGCGGTGCTGGACCTTGTAGGTGGTCCCGCCATCGTCATCGATTTCGGTACAGCCACCACCTACGACGCCATCTCGGCAAAGGGCGAATACCTGGGCGGTGTCATTGCTCCTGGAGTGGAGATCAGCCTCGATGCGCTCTACACCCGGGCGGCTGCGCTGAGGCGCGTGGAGTTGGTTGAGCCCAGAAATGTGATCGGGAGAACCACCGTAGAATCCATCCAATCCGGTGCCGTGTTCGGTTTCGCCGGTCAGGTGGATGGGATCTGCAAGAGACTGGCCAACGAGCTGGGGGACCCGATAGTGGTGGCCACCGGCGGTCTGGCGGAACTGATTGCCCCGTACACGTCTTCGATCAAACGGGTTGAACCATGGCTCACCCTGCACGGCCTGCGAGTGGTGTTCGAACGCAATCAGTAGAGAAAACGAGGACGGTTGGTTAGGCGCCCATAGCTGTCAGAAGGCAGGCTGGAGAGGTGAAGACCGGCCACTCCGTTCCCTATAGCTACAGCCCTGACTCCACTGCTGCTGGCATAAAGCAGGCATATGGCGAGCTGGAACCGGGTTCGGAGACCGGCGACATTGTTGTGGTTGCTGGTCGTTTGATGCTGCGCCGAGTGCAGGGCAAGCTCACATTTGGTCAGTTGGCGGACTCGAGTGGACGCATTCAGCTGTTCGCCACCGTTAGAGACACTCCGGACTTCGAGGAGTTCGGCCAGCTTTCTCTGGGTGACTGGATTGGTGTGCGCGGCGAGGTGATGACCACCCGCAAGGGGGAGTTGTCCATCAAGGTTCTCGAATGGACCGTCCTCGCCGAGACCCGCCGCCCGTTCCCGGACAAATGGCACGGGATCAACGACCCAGACACCCGGTACCGTCAGCGTTACGTGGACCTGTGGGTAACCGATGAGGCCCGTCACACACTGACAGTCAGGTCTCGGTTGATTTCGCTCACCCGGCGTTGGCTTGAGGACCGTGGGTTCATGGAGGTCGAAACTCCGGCGCTTCACCCCGTTCCCGGTGGCGCACTGGCCCGTCCTTTCAGCACCTTCCACAACGCGTTGGATCAGGAAATGTTCCTGCGGATTGCCCCGGAGCTCTACCTGAAGCGTCTTGTTGTGGGCGGATTCGAGAAGGTGTTCGAGATTGCCCGTGTGTTTCGCAACGAGGGCATCTCACCTCGCCACAATCCCGAGTTCACGATGCTTGAGCTCTATCAGGCCTATGCGGACTGGACCGACATCATGGCGCTGGTCGAGGACCTGGTTTCCTACCTGGCCGTGGAACTGACCGGGTCCACCACAATCACCTATCAGGGCCGTGAGATTGAGCTTGCAGCGCCATGGCGTCGCGCTTCGCTGTCCACCCTCATCGAAGAACAGATCGGTCTGTCGCTCAGCGTGGAAACCCCCATCGAGGAACTACGGAGTTTGTGCGACAAGCATTCGATTGAATGGAAAGAGACCTACGGTACGGGCAAGCTCCTGCTCGAGCTCTACGAGAAGACCGCCGAGGCCAAGCAATGGCAGCCGGTTTTCGTCACCGAGTACCCGATCGAGGTATCGCCTCTGGCCAGACCACATCGAGACCTACCAGGCATGACCGAGCGTTTCGAGGCGATCGTTGCTGGGCGGGAACTGTGCAACGCATTCTCCGAGTTGTTGGATCCAGACGATCAGCGTGAACGCTTCGAGGATCAGGTTCGCGAGCGGGACAACGGCGACGAAGAAGCCATGGCAGTGGACGAGGACTACCTGCGGGCGCTGGAGTATGGGCTGCCTCCAACCGGCGGTCTTGGTATTGGGATAGACCGTCTGGTCATGTTGCTAACCGATTCTGCGACCATCCGAGATGTGGTGCTATTTCCCACCCTTCGCCCGGAACAAGAGCGCGGATCTGCCAGCATTGACACCGAGGACTGAAATAGGGGGCACCTCGTGAGAGTTCTGATAACCGGAATGGGCGGCGAGTTGGGCACGCGAGTGTCCAACCTGCTTGAAGCCGATGACTCCGTTACCGAGATCTTGGGAATGGATCTGTTCCCGCCGAGGCGTCGGATCTTTCGCTCCGAGTTCCATCGGGTGGAACCAACGGATCGTCGTAAGGCAGTTCGCCTGGTTAGAGATTTCGATCCTGAAGTAATCCTTCACGTCGGAATCTTCGAGCCCCACTCACGAACCAACCCGGACGAGGCCCGGCGCAGTACCGCAGCATCGGCTGTGTCTGTTCTGGGGGCAGCAGCCAAATGTGGGTCGCTTCGCCAGATCATTGTTCGCTCGGGCCTTGAGGTCTACGGCCGGCGTCGAGGAGCACCCACCCGCCCTGATGAATCAGTTGTCCCGGACCCCACCTCGCCGTTCGGGGTTTCGCTCGGCCACGTGGAACAAGTGGCTACCGAGGCCGGCCAACTCGCTGGTGTCCCGGTTACCCTGATGCGCCTCGCGCCCATTGTTGGACCGAGCATTCCCAGCCCGCTCGGGCGTTACCTGCGGCTCCCCGCGGTTGGCGTGGACCCGATCTCGGAACTGCCCTTCTCGCTGCTGCACCAAGAAGACGCATGTCAGGCCATGTACTCAGCGATCGGCCGGGACCACGATGGTCCATTGAACATTGTTGGGCCGGGAGCGGTAACAGCCACCCAGACCGTGCTCATGGGCCGGCGTATACCTGTGCCGGTGTTCGGTCCCGGTTGGATCTTCGCTGCTGCGGCTTCGGAACTGCTCGGTGCGCCACTGCCACCGCATTCGCGAGAACTGTTGATCCGCGGTTGTACCGCTGATGGCACCCTTGGCAGCGAAGTACTTGGCCTCGAACCACGCAGCACTCACGAGGTGGTTGAGCAGTTGTACCGCTGGGAAGATGTTGCTCACCCGATCCAGACCGTATCGGGAGCGTCGTCATGAGTCTTGATGCCGTAAGACGAGGTGTGCCCGGGGCGTCACTGGCCATGGCCGCCCAGCGCCGGGCACGTGGCGGATATCTGGTTGATGAATGGGGGCTGGATCCGGACCTGGTTGCAATAGCGGACCCCTTCTTTGCTGCACGCTGGGACCTTTCGGTGGAAGGCGCCGAGAGGCTGCCGGCTGTGGGCGGAGCCGTCCTGGTCTTCAACCGCCGCATCGGCATCAGTGAACCATGGGTGCTGGCCCGCGTTGTTCGTCAGGCATCAGGGCGGTTCGTGCGTACCGTAGGTGTGCCCGATATTGCCCCGGTTGGCCCTGCTCTGCGCCGTTTCGGAGGCGTGCTGGACCGCACCGATGAGATTGCCGGGCTGCTTCGCGCCGGTCAGCTCGTTGGGCTACCAATGTCTCGCGACATTCGCAGCCGCGAAAGAGTTGGCCAGTTGACAGTGGAACGTCTCGAAGCCGCTATCGAGACCTTGTCGCCGGTGGTGCCCGTAGCGCTCGTGGGACGCGAGGTTGGCCGTAGCTGGCGCATCGTGGTGGGAGAGCCTGTGGCCTATCCGGCCGGAGGCGGCCCACTTGCTGCGGCAGAACTAGCAGAAGCCACCAGAGAAGCAGTGCAGGAAATGTTGGATGAAGCATTGCCAACGGCGTGGTGGTTCTGATGGGTAGCGTGAACTGATGCCTTTCGTTGAAGCCGCAGACGGCGCTCGTATCGCCTATGAACTCGGTGGCCGGCGAGACGGTGAACCGTTGCTGATGGTCCACGGCCTGGGCGCAGATACCCGGGGCTGGATCATGCAGAAGAAGGCGCTGGGAGCCAAGCATCGCTTGGTGATGGTGGACAACCGTGGAGTCGGTCGATCCGACAGCCCCGAAGGTCCATTCGACCTCGAGGTGATGGCCGCAGACGCAATCGCAGCGCTGGACCACGCCGGCTACGGGTCCGCGCACGTGATCGGCGCATCAATGGGCGGAATCATCAGCCAGGTCATCGGTGTTCTTCACGCGGAACGGGTGCGCTCGCTCACCTTGGCATGTACCGCATGCCGTCACTTCTCATGGCGTCGTGAACTGCTGGCTGAGTGGGCAGATCAGGCCGAGGCCTACGGCATGCGTGAGTTCGTGCGCCGCAATCTCAAGTGGATGGTGGGCCCTAGGTCTTTGCGGCGAACCGGTCCGGCCATGGCCGTGCTCGGGCCCCTTGCTTTCAATGTGCCGGTGGCGTCGTTCGTCTCACAGATTCAGGCCATCTTGTCCATCGAGGATTCCCTGCGTGAAGAACTCGCCAAGGTTGAGGTGCCAACGCTTGTGCTGTGTGGAAGCCAGGACGTGCTCACCACCTTGGGAGATAGCGAGGAGATAGCGTCTCGCATCCCCGGAGCCGAGCTGGCTGTGGTGCGTGGCGGCGCTCACCTGTTCATGGTCGAACACGCCGGCGCTTTCAACCGCACAGTCGGAGACTTCCTGGATCGAGTCAGCTCCCCAGCGGTGCGCTTCGGGGTAGAACGAGATTCCTACCTGCTCGAGTCGCAGCCATAAGCGTTTGGATGTGAACCGACGGGTGCGCCGGTTCCTCGGCCTATTCCTTGGCGGTCTCCTGTTGGCGGTGCTGCCCGGCTGCGCTGATAGTTCATCGTCAACCCGTGCAGTTCAGCCGACCACTTCTGGGGGCGGTAGCGCTGCTTCTACTGCCAGCGTTGTCTCGCCCACTTCGACGACCACCTCGGCTGTCACCACTACCTCGGCGGCCACTACAACCACCTCGACGGTCACCACCACTCGGCCCCGTGGTCCGCAGGCAATCTCCGTGGCCATGGCAGGGGATCTGCTCATCCACATGCCGATCGTGGATCAAGCACGACGTAATGCTGGATCCGCTGGCAGACGCTTTGATTTCGGTCCGATGTTGGCGCCGATGCATCCCGTGATTTCGCCAGCAGATCTGGCTCTCTGTCACCTCGAAGTACCTATGGCGAAGGATCAGAACCGGCTCTCCGGCTACCCGTCCTTCGGTGCTCCCGATGAGCTGCTCGACTCCGTGAAAGGAGTTGGTTACGACGGTTGTTCCACTGCTTCCAACCACAGCCTGGATCAAGGGCTCAGCGGTATAGAGCGCACTCTCGCCCAGATGGATGCCCGCGAACTGCGCCACAGTGGCACCGCTAGGACCGCGCAAGAAGCGGAAGCCACAACGTTCTATGACGCCGGTGGCGCCAAGGTTGCTCATCTCAGCTACTCGTACGGCTTCAATGGTTACCCCATTCCGGCCTCGGCCCCGTTTGCGGTGAACCAGATCGATGTCGGGCGAATCCACGCCGATGCAACCAGGGCCCGCCAACGGGGAGCGCAACTGGTGATTGTCAGCCTTCATTGGGGCGACGAGTATCGCCATGAGCCCAGCGCCTACCAAAAACAGGTAGCGGGCCAGTTGCTCCCATTTGTCGATATCGACGTGGTTGTTGGCCATCACGCCCACGTGGTCCAACCCGTTGAACAGGTTGAGGGGACCTACGTGGTTTGGGGGCTGGGTAACCAGCTGGCCAATCAACGCCAGATCCCTCGCTCTGACGGTCTCACCGTTTCGATCCGGGCCGCCCAGCAGCCAAACGGTCGATACGAGGTGGATGCCATAGAGGCAATCCCGACCTATGTGGAAGCTGGATCCATGCGGGTGCTGCCAGTAGTGGACACGCTGATGAACCCCTCGATTTCGGGGGCTCTCAGAAGTGAGCTGGTCCGGTCCTATGACCGCACTGCGGCAGTGCTTGCAACCCGCTCAACCCCGGGGCTTACGCTCAGGCCTCGGCCCTGACTGCTTCCAACGAACTGAGCAGGTGGCTGCTTGCTCCGCTCAGCGCCACAGCGTGCGGGCGCTCAAGGAACGGTTCCAACAGTTGTTGGGCCTGGGTCACGTAGGTGCGGGCTACTTCGATCGATTCATCTATTGCGGTTCCGGTTCTCACCAGAGCGCGTGCGCGTTCCCAACGTTCACCGTCTATTGGCTCCCCGAGAAGATCACGTAGCTCGCCGCCATCGGGTCCCTGTAGGGCTCGAAGCGTAGGAAGGTTGTAGGCACCTTCTTTGAGGTCGTGTCCAGCGGGTTTGCCGAGCTGTTGGTCCGTGGCGATCACATCGAGAATGTCGTCCACGATCTGAAAGGCCATCCCGTAGGCCCGTCCGAAATCGGTGAGTCGATCGATGCTCGGGCGGTCTAGTTCTCCGACGATTCCGCCTATCCGACACGCGGTGGCCAACAGGGCAGCGGTTTTCCCGTCGATTGCCGCTAGGTAGGCCTCTTCGGTGCGATCAACCTTGTAGGCGTCGTTGAGTTCTATTACCTCGCCCTCGCACAGCCGTCCGATTGTGGCTGCCAGAAGTCCTGCAACCTCCGTTCCGAGCGATGCTGCGATCTCTGATGCCTTGGCCAACAAGAAGTCCCCGGCGAGGATGGCACGAAGGTTCCCCCAGCGGGCGTTGACGCTGTCTATTCCTCTGCGGGTATCTGCCTCGTCGATCACGTCGTCATGCAGGAGTGAGCCCAGATGGACCAACTCAACGGAAACGCCTCCACGCACCGCATCGATCTGGGCCGGGCCGCTGTGGTTGGGATGGCAGCCCGCAGCTGCGATTGCGAACAGGGGGCGAATCCGCTTTCCGCCGGCGCCGAGCAGATGCCCGGCCATCTCGGTCATCGCAGCGGTGGGGGCCTCAACGGCCTTGACGAGTTCCACTTCCACCAGCTCACGGTCTGAATCTGAAGAGGGAAGTTCGAGAAGCGGGTTATTCGCCATGGGGGCAGGCTAAAGCCGAAGCCCTGCTCGGCAGAAGTTTCCTCCCAACCCGACGTTGAATGTCACAGGAGGGCAGTACACTCGTTGCACGACAATCCCTTACTGGGAAGGCAAGGACTGTGTTCGAGCGCTTTACAGACAGGGCCCGCCGTGTGGTGGTCCTAGCTCAAGAGGAGGCCCGCCTCCTCAACCACAACTACATCGGAACCGAGCACATCTTGCTCGGGCTCATACACGAGGGCGAAGGCGTAGCCGCCAAAGCTCTTGAATCACTTGGCATTTCACTCGAAGGCGTGCGCAGCCAGGTTGAGGAGATCATTGGCCAGGGCCATTCCTCGCCATCTGGGCACATCCCCTTCACGCCCCGCGCCAAGAAGGTGCTTGAGTTGTCGCTGCGTGAAGCGCTTCAACTGGGCCACAACTACATCGGCACAGAGCACATCTTGCTCGGGCTCATCCGTGAGGGTGAGGGAGTCGCAGCTCAGGTGCTGGTCAAGCTGGGTGCAGATCTGAGCCGGGTACGCCAGCAGGTCATTCAGTTGCTGTCGGGTTATTCGGGTTCGGGTCCAGCGGGCTCTGGACAGTCCGGCTCGGGAGAGAAAGCTGGTGCCACCTCAGGTGGTTCAGGCGGAGATACCCCCTCTGGTTCGCTCGTGCTGGACCAGTTCGGCCGCAATCTCACTCAGCTCGCCAAGGACAAGAAGCTCGACCCTGTGATAGGTCGCGCACGAGAAACCGAACGCGTAATGCAGGTGTTGAGCCGTCGCACCAAGAATAACCCGGTGCTCATTGGCGAGCCCGGCGTTGG
>JAGQSI010000085.1 GCA_020439605.1 Acidimicrobiales bacterium
CAAGCGTCACCTTCCCGGGCGTGAGCTTGATGAACGGTGGCCACTGATGGCCACTGGTAATCCATATACCGATACCAAGATCGCGTCAGAACATCTCGTGTTGGCGGCACACGCCTCGGGCCAACAAGATTGCACGATCATTCGCCCAGCAGATGTCTATGGGCCAGGTTGTAGGGCGTGGGTTCTTGAACCGATAGCAGCAATGCGGTCCAACAAGTTCTTGTTGCCGGCCAATGGGCAGGGACTGTTCACCCCGATCTACATCGATGATTTGGTGGACGGTGTTGTGCGGGCGTGTACTTCCTCAGCCGCAGGCGGGCAGATCTTCAACCTGGGTGGGGAGGACCCGATCACCACCGAGGTCTATTTCGGCTATCTCTCCCGGATGCTCGGCATCGAAAAGCCGCCTCGTAGTGCTCCTACCCCTGTAGCGGTTGCTGCAGCCGAAGCAGCCCGGCTGTTGGCCATGGCCAAACGCCAACACACCGAGTTGGGAAAGGGCGTAATGGTCATGTTGGCCAAGACCCGTGGAGTATCCAACCTCAAAGCTCACGAGGTCCTCGACTGGTGGCCGCAGGTGTCACTTGAAGAAGGGATGGCGAAAGTGGAGACATGGTTGCGTGAAGAAGGCCTCTTAGACGCCTGAGGTGATCTGCTTGAGGAACCGCTCAACCTCGACTCGGTCCTTGGTGCGTTTCATGGGTGGTAGTGCGTTGATCAAGGTCCAGCGGTAGCTCTTGGCGCCGGCGAGTCGGGGATCAAATATCGCAACCACCCCGGTGTCGGATGTTGTGCGGATCAGACGGCCAACGCCCTGGGCCAACATGGTTGCTGTGCGAGGTAGATCGATAAGTGCGAACGCCTGAGCCTTGGCCCGTTCACGTCTAGCGGCGAGCAGCGGCTCATCGGGTCTAGGGAAGGGAAGTCGGTCAATGGTAACCAGTGACAGAGTGCGCCCGGGCACATCGATTCCCTGCCAGAACCCCATGGTGGCAAACAGGCTTGCCGATTCATCGTTGGTGAATGTTTCGACCAGCGCCGGTTTGGGAAGGTCTCGCTGACACAGCACTGGCCCGGCGAGCCTTGGTCTCAATGCTTCTACCGCCGCATCCATAGCGCGATAGGAAGTGAACAGAGCGAGGGTTCGCCCGCCAGCAGCAGCGATGAGATGCTCGAGTTCGTCATGCACCGCGGCATCGAATCCGTCCGAACGGGGATCGGGAAGATGAGTAGCGCAATAGAGAAGTGAGTTGGACTCGTAGTCGAAAGGACTGCCCACATCGAGGTTGGTGTGCTCGTCTTGTTCAAGACCAACACTTCTGGCAAAGCCTGGCGGGATGGTGGCACTGGTGAGCACCGTTGTGGTTTGCTCCCAGAGCCGGCTTCGCAGCAGCGCTCTCACATCTAGCGGAGCAACACATAGGTGAGAGTTGTGCTCTGGTCCTTGCACCCACGCCACCGATGACTCCGGAACATCGCTCGCACCGACAATGTCGGTCATCACGGCGGTGGCTAGAGCGACCGCCCGGTCCCTGCGTACCTGCGTAGATGGCGGGGCTGTGTCGGGTATAGCCCGAAGAGCGGACATCACCCGATCCAAGCGTGCACGGATGAGCACTAGGGCATCGCCAATTTCTGCGGGGATAGGGGAGCGAAGCCGTTGGCCGACATACTCACCTAGCACGCTGTTGAGCAATGCCCCCGAAGTTTCGAGTTCATCTACTACCGATGGGTCATCTATTACAGAACGCACAGTGCGCGCTAGATGAGTGAGTCTCGTTGCGGCGAGCTCAAAGCCGGCTGTGTCAGATATGACATCTTCGAGTTGGTGGGCTTCGTCCACCACCACTAGATCGTGGGGAGGAAGGATCGCGCCCTCGCTGGCTAGATCAAGACCGAGCAGGTGAAGGTTCACCACGATGACATCTGCCTCAGCGGCACGAGCTCGAGCCGTTTCGGTGAAGCATGCCTCGCCTGCAGGGCAACGACTCGCTCCGGGACATTCCTGGGCCGACACACTTACAGCCGCCCACGCCGATGGTGACGGTTCCTTGGGTAGTTCTGCTCGGTCACCGGAGGTGGTGGTTGATGCCCACTTCTTGAGCTCTGCGATTTCGTTTGGAGAAGCCAAGGTTGCGAGCCCGTCGAGGGCCAACTGGCCGTCCCCGGAGAGTTCGTTGAGCCTCTGCCTGCAGATGTAGTTGGAACGGCCCTTCAACACCGCGAACTCAAACGGTTTCGAGAGGTGTTCGCTCAGTAGCGGTAGATCCTTGTTGGCCAACTGGTCCTGGAGTGCTTTGGTGGCGGTGGCGATCACCACGGGCTGGCCCGACAATATTGCTGGAACCAGGTAGGCGAAGCTCTTGCCGGTACCCGTGCCAGCCTGGGCCACTAGGTGACGTCCGGAGGTGATGGCTTGGCCAACGGCGCGAGCCATTTGCTCTTGTGGTTCTCGTCTTTCCCCACCGGGTATGGCATTGGCAAGTTCGACTAGGGCGTTTTCAGCGCGGTCGGACAAGGCCATCGAGCGAGGGTACCGGTTGGTGGCCAACGCCTGGCAACAGGTTCCTAAGAAACATCTTCAGGGACTCGAAACCCTCCCCGGGTGGCTCGCTCAGCGCCAGCGACGGCGAGTCTGGGCATCTGAACGGTGAGCTCAGTTGTGCCTTCTCGAGCCTCGTATCGCACGACGTTGAACGTGGAGGAGTAGACGACGATTCGAGAGAACATCGCAATTGCTGCGAGCAGAGCAAAGACGATCCCGATCGAGCCATATAGAGCAGATGCTGAACTGATGAGCCGCGGGATCCACACCGTTGCCACAACCTTCAGGGTCTCGAATCCAACAGCGGCCAAAACAGCACCTGGTAGCAGGTCCGCCACCGCGACACGACGGGTGCCTAGTCCCCAAAAGATCCAGGTGAACAGGGCCACCTCGATCGCAAAGCCGAAGACCACCGAAACCGCGATGGCCAACGGTCTGGCCAAGTCCGTGTCCCATTCTGACCCCACGACACCAAGCCCGATGGAAAGTGCAAACCCGAGCGAACCAACAAGCAACCAAATAGCTGCCTCGGTTCTGTCCTTGAGTCCTTTCACACCTTCTTGCCAAGGAACGCGCACCGCGTTCTGAAGAGCGCGCGCAACTCCCGATCCCGTCCATGCCAGTCCTGCCAGACCAACTACCGACGCTGCTCGTCTGGTGTGAGCGGCACGTTCAAGGGTTCCGGTCAACGCATCGGCCGCAGCGCCGCTCAGACCGAGGTTCTCGACGAGGCGAGGAGCGATTGAGTCGTCTCCGATAGCGACGAACCCTGCAATGGCGATGATGACCAGCATCAGGGGAAATATCGCCAGAAAGATCGAGATGGTGACACCAGAAGCCACAAATCGTCCTCGTACCTCGACAAATCGTTCCTGCACGGACAGGGCGAGGTCGAGCCAGTTCCAGCGAAGTCGCCATGTCTGTAATCGGTGTTTCATCTCGTCTCCATTGCCCTGTGTCGGTGGTGGCGTTGGTGGGAAAGTAGGTTTCCAGTGTGGATCTAACTGGCATCGACCCAAAACGGATTCCCCGCCACGTTGCGGCAGTAATGGACGGTAACGGCCGATGGGCCACTCAGCGCGGCTTGAAGCGAACCGATGGCCATGCCGCTGGGGAAGAAGCGCTGTTCAATACCCTCGACGGCGCTATAGAGCTGGGCCTCGATTGGTTCACGGTTTACGCGTTCAGTACCGAGAACTGGAAAAGACCAACCGACGAAGTGCGCTTTCTCATGGGGTTCAACAAGGGGATCTTGGAACGTCACGCAGAGGATCTGCATTCTCGAAATGTTCGAATCCAATTCATTGGTCGACGGGACTGGCGAGTGCCGAGAGGAGTGGCCAACCGGATCGACTGGGCCACAGACCTCACGAAGAACAACACCGGACTGACCTTCACGATCGCGTTCAACTACGGAGGACGAGCCGAGATCATCGATGCGGTACGCCAACTCGTGGCAGACGGGGTAAAGCCGGACAAGGTCGACGAAAAGGCCATTCGCGCCCGTCTCTATGACCCCACCATGCCGGACCCAGAGCTAGTGGTGAGAACCTCGGGAGAACATCGAATCTCCAATTATCTGTTGTGGCAGAATGCGTACTCGGAACTGGTTTTTACCGATGTGTTGTGGCCGGACTTTCGCAAACAGCATCTAGCGGATGCGATTCGTGAGTATCAGGCTCGCGAACGCCGCTTTGGCGCGGTGTGAGCTAGTTAGGTGAACTGACCTTGCTCTATCGAGATCGTGGGGTTGTGGTCAGGACTCACAAACTTGGAGAGGCCGATCGAATCATCGTGCTCATCAGCGAAGAACATGGCAAGGTTCGAGCGGTGGCCAAGGGCGTCCGCAAGACCAAATCCAAGTTTGGTTCGCGCCTTGAGCCGCCAACACACGCGTCGCTTCAGATGTATGAAGGTCGACAACTCGACACCATCACCCAGGTTGAGACGGTGGACCACTTCCGAGCAATCCGGGAGGACCTTGACCGGTTGACCCGCGCGGTCTCCATGTTGGAGGCGGCCGATCAGCTATCGCTGGAACGTGAACCCAACGCGGACCTGTATCGGATGCTCGTGGGAGCGCTACGAGCGCTAGATGATCGCAATGGTCCACTGGTTGTGGCCGGCTTCTACTGGAAGATGCTGGCGTTAGAAGGCTTTCGGCCGGTGGTTGAGCAGTGCGTCCATTGCGGCTCGAGTGCCTCGTTGGTTTCGTTCGACCCGAGCGAGGGTGGCGTGTTGTGTAGCGAACATCGCAGAGGCACCCGTCTATCTGGCGACGCCATTGGGCTGCTCCAGGACATCTTGTGTGGCCGCCTCGCCAGCGCCCTCGAAGTTCCTGCCTCTAGCGCCACCCATGAGGTTGACCAACTCGCAACGCGAGTCATGGAACATCACATTGAGCGCAGACTGCGCTCGGTCGGGTTGCTCGAGTAGAGGACCCCCATCTGGGAGTGTTTCTCTTTTGCTCCCCCCGTTCTGGTGGTAGCGTTTTTGGTGACACTCTGAGGGAAGGTCACTGATATGAGCAGGCGTACTCGTTCGATCGTTGTTGCTGTCTTTGTGCTGATGGCATCGTTGGTAGGCACTTCGGTGTCTCCCGCTGGCGCTGCAACGCCGGGGTTTGAGCCATTCGGTTCATGGTCCGCGTTGGTACAGCGCGTACATACGGATCTAGTGGCTTCGGCGCCGTCCTCATCTGTGTTGTCAACGTGGACCCGCGACCTTGATGCCGGAACAAAATCTGAAGGGCATCTGGTTGACTCGCTGCGCCGAGGGAGCGAGAACACAACCAACGTGGATCCCGCCACCCGACTGTATCGGGCTTTCATGGGGCGCACCCCCGATGCTGGTGGGCTGAAGTTCTGGGTTGCGCGTCGCCGGAGCGGAGCATGGACCCTGATTCGGTCCGCCAACTATTTTGCGGAGTCCTCCGAGTTCAAGGCGAAGTACGGCCCCTTGAGCAACCGTGCGTTCGTCACGCTGATCTATACCGATGTCATGGGTCGTCCAGCCGATACCGGGGGCGTGAACTACTGGACAGCGCAGCTTGATAAGGGCAGCAAGTCTCGTGGCGCGGTGATGGTTGGGTTCTCGGAATCGTCCGAGTACAAGAACAGACAACGCGAGAACGTTGATGTGGCGGTCGCGTACATCTTCCTGTTGAACAAGACGCCCAACACGACCGAGGTTACTGATTGGGTTACCCGCCAGAAGGCCGGTACCACCCACGCTGCGTTGGCGAAGGAACTGTTGGACACTGCGGCCTATTCGAAGCACATCACTGGGGTGGCACCTACCGCCCCAGGTGCTCCCTCTGCAGTGGTCGCATCGCCCGGCAATGGCCAGGCAGCACTGATCTGGGATACCCCGTCATCAAGTGGTGGAATGACGATCACCGGCTATGTCATCACCCCCTACATCGGAGCGACAGCGCAGACCCCGGTGAACTCAACAGGCAACGCGACTACCAAGGTCATCACCGGTCTCGTCAACGGCACGGCCTACACATTCAAGGTCTCAGCAACCAATGGTGTTGGAACCGGTGCGCAATCAAATGCTTCCTCAGCCGCAACTCCTTCTGCGTCTCTGAGTGCTCCAGGAGCACCAACCGCCGTTACCGCCACTGCTGGAAACGCTCAGGTCTCTCTATCCTGGGGCGCACCTGGCTCCAATGGCGGCTCCACGATTATCGGCTATGTGATTACGCCCTACATCGGTGCTGCCGCTCAGAGCCCTACCTACACCACCGGTAGCTCCACCACACGGGTGGTCACCGGGCTGACCAACGGCACTGCTTACACGTTCAAGGTCGCAGCGCTCAACGGCGTCGGCACCGGCGCTCAGTCTTCATCGTCGAGCACGGTTACGCCCACCGCACCAGCGCTGGCTGCCAAGGCCATCTCCGTGGGCGACACTCATAGCTGTGCGGTTCTGACAAGCGGGTCTGTGCGCTGTTGGGGTGACAACAGCCAAGGCCAGTTGGGCAATGGGTCAAATGCGGCTTCGCTGACACCAAAGGCGGTTTCGTCCATCACAAATGCCAAGTCGGTCTCAGCGGGCAGCAGCCATACCTGCGCTGTTTTGACCACGGGTGCCGTGCGTTGTTGGGGATCCAACATTCAGGGCAAGCTCGGCAACGGTTCCACCAATGCGTCCACCGTTCCCGTGGCGGTTTCTGGAATCACCAATGCAACGACTGTGTCTGCAGGCTCGACCCACTCATGCGCTGTTTTGAGTACAGGCGCAGTGAGGTGCTGGGGCTACAGCGGAGATGGCAAGCTCGGCAACGGTTCCACCAATGCGTCGTCGGTGCCGGTTGCAGTGACCGGGATAGCGAATGCGGTGGGCGTAACCGCTGCGAGTGCACATTCTTGTGCGGTGCTCAGCACCGGTGGCGTGAAATGTTGGGGTTACAACCTCTTTGGGAGGTTGGGTAACGGATCTTCCACGGCCTCGACCGTTCCGGTGAACGTGTCGGGCATATCGAACGCCGTGTCGGTATCTGCAAAGGGCAACCACACATGTGCGGTGCTCAGCACCGGTGGTGTGAAGTGCTGGGGACGCAACTCCTCGGGGCAGCTAGGCAACGGATCTTGGACAGACTCGTCGGTGCCGGTGAGCGTGTCCGCCATCACCACAGCGAAGGCCGGGGTTGTAGGAGGATCCCATTCGTGTGCGGTGCTGGCCTCAGGCGGCGCTCAGTGCTGGGGATTCAACCAGAGCGGTGCGTTGGGCAACGGAAGCTCTGTTACCTCCTACACGCCGGTAGCAGTGTCGGCTATTACAAGTGCGGTTTCGATCGGTGCTGCGGACAAGAACTCCTGCGCCCTTCTGTCCAGCGGGTCTGTGCGCTGTTGGGGTGACAACGCCTACGGTCAGTTGGGCAACGGCACAAAGACGTACTCTCTGGTGCCTGTGTTGGTGTCCGGTTTCTGAGCCAGCGGGGCTCAGGGTTCTAGCGGGATCCATTCCTGAACTGATTGGTCCCAGTAAACCCACCTCGAGTTGTTGTGATCGAACTGGATGTAGGTATCGCGTGCGTCGTCCCAGATGGGCCCGTCACCGTTAGCTGCGTTTGGCG
>JAGQSI010000086.1 GCA_020439605.1 Acidimicrobiales bacterium
GGTGCTGCGTGAACTCCTTGCAGGAACGTAGGAACCTAGGGTTTCTTGCTCGGGGCGAGCTTCTTTGCTGCCTTTACCGCCTTTGCCAGCACGCCTTGGCGGCCGATCACGGCGCGCAGGCCGCGGGGCCCCTTCGCGGACTTCGCAGCCTTCGCCGCCTTACGCTCTGCGCGCCGCCGCTTCTCCTCCGCGTCGATGCGCGCGGCCTGCTCCAGCGACGGCGCGGAACCGCCCTTGGACACCGGGCGCCAGTACTCGCCGCCGGGGAAGGGCCCGTAGGCCTCCTCGTAGCGGGTGCGCACCTCGTCGACCAGCGCCTCCATCGCCTTCTTCAGGCGCGCGGTGGCCTCTTCTGGGGTGCCGGAGATGTCCACCGGCGAGCCGACCTTGATCCATACAGGGAAGTGGTTGCGCCCCAGCTGGCGCGGGTGGTCCTTGGTCCACACGCGCTGCGAGCCCCAGATCGCCACCGGGATGAGCGGCGCGCCGGACTGCGCGGCGATGCGCACCGCACCCGACTTTAGGCCCTTGATCTCGAACGCGCGAGAGATCGTGGCCTCCGGGAAGATGCCCACGAGGTTGCCCTCGCGGAGGCTGCGCACGGCCTCGTCGAGCGAGGCGGCCCCGGCCGCGCGGTCGACGGAGATGTGCCGCATGCCGCGCATGATGAGCCCCACCACGGGGACGTCGAAGATCTCCTTCTTCGCCATGAATCGCACGAGACGGTGCCCCTTGAGGCTGGCCACGGTGCCGCCGAAGATGAAGTCGAAATACCCCGTGTGGTTGAACGCGAGCAGCGCGGGGCCGGTCGCGGGCAGGTTCTCGACGCCTTCGAGCGTGAAGTCGATGCCCTGCGCCGCCAGCATCCGCTTGATCAGCGGCACGACGATGCGACCGTAGAACGGCTCCTTCGCCTCGCTCGGGTGCGGCTCGTAGCTCGGGGTGTTCTTGGCCACCCAAAAGATGCTGCGCTTTTCCCAGATGTCGCGGTCGTGCACTAGGTTTCCTTCTTCGCTTGCTTTTGCTTGTCGACGCCTACGGCTTGCTTGGTCCGACTTCTTCGCGGCGAGCGAGAAAGCGTCGTATCCGGCCGCGCGGACGGTGCCGATGAGCTTGTCCTCGTCGACGGTCGCCGGGTCGTACTCGACGCTAGCGGACTCCGTGGCGAAGTTGACGCTGGCGTTGACCCCGTCGAGCTTGTTGAGCTTGCGCTCCACGCGCGCCGAGCAGGACGTGCAGGTCATGCCCGTGACGCCGAGGTCGATGTGTACGAAGTTCTGGGTTGGCTGCGTCATTTAGACCACCTGGTAGCCGGCCTCGGCGACGGCTGCGCGTACCTCGGCCTCGTTGATGTTTGTTCCCTCGACCACGACCTTACCGGTCGCGGGTGTTGCGACGACGAGGTTGACGCCCTTCACGGCACCGACCTCCTCCTCGACGGCCGCCTTGCAGTGGCCGCAGGTCATGCCGGTGACGTCGAAGACGCGGGAATCGAAGGTGGAATCGGTGCTCATGATGAAATCCTCTCGGGTTATTCTTTGGCCTTCTCGGCCCCAACACGTTCAAACCTATACCCCCTATGGGTATCTGGCAACCCCATGAATCCTTTTGCCGAACGCCATCTCGTTGACGTGGCAACATTCGCCGAGATCAATCAGGGGAAATCGATGAGAGCAGCAGTTCTTGAACAGGCCGGAGCGCCTCTAATCATTCGCGACGACATCGACATCGAAGCGCCCCGCGCTGGTGAAGTAGCCGTGCAAGTAACCCACTGCGGGGTCTGTCACAGTGACCTCTCGATCATTGAAGGCAAGTTTCCTGCTGCATTCCCGGTAATCCTCGGCCACGAGGCCGCAGGAATTGTCACCGCAGTCGGAGCAGAGGTTCTGACCCATGAGGTTGGCGATCACGTCGTGTTGACACCCTGCCCACCCTGCGGAACATGCCACTGGTGTGTCAGGGGACAGTGGAGCCTCTGTGTCAACAGTGATTCGATGGTGACCTGCGCATTTCCGGACGGCTCCACACGGCTGTCTCGAAACGGTGAGGTCATCTATCGAGGAGTTGGTGTCGCGGCGTTTGCAGAAACAGTGGTGATTCAGGCCACTGGTGCTGTGAAGATTCCAAAGGACATACCTCTTGACATCGCGTGTGTGGTCGGTTGTGCGGTGCAGACCGGGGTAGGCGCTGTGATAAACACCTCCATTGTTGGAGAGGGAGACACCGTGCTGGTCATGGGTGCAGGCGGCATCGGCCTGTCCATCGTCCAAGGAGCACGCCTAGCTGGCGCCAGTCAGATCATCGTGAGCGATCCGGTTGCCAAACGACGTGAGGTCGCGCTCGACCTCGGTGCCACCCACGTGCTGGACCCAACGTCTGACGATGTGGTCGCAGCAACAATCGAGACTTCCGAAGGGGTCATCGGAGTGGACTTTGCCTTCGACGCAGTCGGATCGAGTTCACTGATCTGCGCTGGCATCGATGCAACCAGAAAGGGCGGCACGACCGTCATGGTGGGGGTTCCACCGCTAGATGACCCACTCACCTACCCGCTCCCCGCCATTCTTGCCGTAGGCGAAAAGAAGCTCATCGGTTCGTTGCTCGGGTCGTGCAATTCCCTGCGGGACATACCAAAGATCGTCTCACTTAGTCGCTCGGGCCGCCTCGACCTGAACGCTCTGATCACCGAGAGACGCCCCTTGGAAGACATCAACATCGCCCTCGAAGATCTGTCCGCATCACGTGGCATCCGAACAGTCATCGAGTTCTGAACCGCGCATTCGCTCAGATCAGATAGCACCAGTGGCTAGTCCCGTGGTGGCTCGATAGAGACCAAAGCGTGCAGAGCAGCAAAGCTCTCAGAGCGGCTGTAGGTCAAACACGCGTATGTTGCGTCCGCTCGACTCCACATAGTCATCGTACGCCGGCCACGCCTCAACCAGAGTTGGCCAAACAGCAGCCTTCTGCTCATCGGTCAAGAGGCTTGCTACAACCTGGTAGGTGGTGGCCCCATAGGAAACCTTTGCCTGAGGATTGGCTATCAGGTTCCCCGTCCATGCCGGATGCTTCTCCTGACCAAAGTTGGAGCCGACAACCCACCATCCAACCGGTTGGGGGACACAGGCCAAGGGTGTCTCACGCTCCAGCCCACTCTTGGCGCCCACCGTGGTCAACACGATGCTCGGAACCAACAGGCGGCTCACGATGACGCGCCCTCCTGTCAGTCGGTGCAACAGCCGATCCGTTGGGGGCACGATCTTGGGTCCGACCTTGCGGAACCAAGGGCTCGTGGCCATCTTCTGCATCGATCTACCGATCGGACCTTCTACGTCGAACATTGCCATCGTGCGCGAGGCTAGAGCCATGAACTGGCATGAAGCACACGTGATGGTTACGGGTGGCTCGAGCGGCATCGGCCAAGCCGTGGCTCAACTCGCCGCACACAGGGGCGCGAACCTCACGTTGATCGCCCGGGGCGCAGACAAACTCAATGATGTTGCCAACGAGATCAAGGACTCCACGACCCGCGTGGTTGCGACACCATGTGATGTCAGCGACAAGGATGCGCTCAATTCAGCAGTCGCTTCAGCCACAGCAGAACTCGGACCAGTTGATGTTCTTATCTGCTCGGCCGGTATTGCTGTTCCGGGCCGGTTTCTAGAAGCCGACGATGAGAAGTTCCGTTCAATGATGGAGATCAACTACTTCGGCACCCTGTGGTGTGTTCGAGCAGTTGCCCCATCGATGGTCAGTCGTCGGCGCGGTTCGATCGTCGGAGTCTCGTCTGCGGCCGGACTCCTCGGGATCTACGGCTTCAGCGCGTATGGCGCATCCAAGTTTGCGGTCCGTGGAATGCTCGAGTCGCTTCGTAGCGAACTGGCCCCCCACGGCGTACATGTTGGGTGCTGTTACCCGCCGGATGTAGATACACCAATGCTCGCTGGCGAAGAACAGTTCAAGCCGCCAGAGACCAAAGCAATTGCTGGGACCATCAAACCGCTAAGTGCAATTGAGGTGGCGGAGTCGATTCTGCGCGGTATCGACAAGAAGCAGTCAGAAATTTACGCTGACCCCACAACTCGTGCGCTTGCTAGATCAGTCACTGCAGTTCCGGGGATCTATCGCAGGGTGATGGACCGCAAGGTTAAGGCCACCAAGGCCTGAGCTAGTCGTCCCAACCGTCGTCTGTATCCACCCGAGGCCCGTTGTCTGGAAGCTTCGACTGGTCCCGGGGCCCAGTACTTGGTTTGGAACGCTTCGGTTTGGATCTGGCGTTGCGCGAGCGCGACTCCTGACCGCTTGAGCCAGCCCATTCCAATATCTTGCGGCGCAACCCATCGACGTTCATGTTCTTGGCTGCGCTGACCCACTCGATGTCGCCAACCCCAAGTCCACAACCAGTTGCGAGTTCGCTCTGGCGGGTGCCCCGGCGAGAGGGTTTCACCTTGTCGAGCTTGGTGGCCACGATCTTTATGGGCAGATTCTCCGCACGCAACCATTCAAGGGCTTCGACGTCTCGCTTGGTTGGGCCAACTTCGGCGTCCACGAGCACTATCACAGCCCGAAGGTTGTGACGACCAAGCAGGTAGCCCTCGATCATTGCGGACCAACCTGCACGAACAGAGCCTGGGGCAGCAGCGAACCCGTAGCCGGGCAGGTCCATCACAGTTCTGCCGTCGGGCAACGCAAACAGGTTGAGTAGCTGAGTTCTACCCGGGGTCTTGGACACTTTGGCCAGTTGAGTTCTGTTGGCCAAAGCGTTGATCAGAGAGCTTTTGCCCACGTTGGAACGTCCCACGATCGCCACTTCGCCGGGCGTTGCGGGAAGGTCGCTCAAGCGAGCACCCGAGGTCACAAACTGCAGTTGTAGAGGACCATTTGTAGACATCAGATTCCAGTCAGTATCTGTTCACCAAGTGCCTCGACACACTCTGCTTCTAGAGCATGGCCAGCGCCAGCAAACACATGTAGGCAACAGTTTGGTATCTGCTCAGCCAAGCGGGCGACTCCCTTGCCCATACCACCCCCATGATCTTGATCTCCCCACAACAACAGAGTTGGCTGCGATACTGATGGGGCAAGGTCAAAGAGGCTGTATCTCAACTGGTCCGCAGCCATACCCCAGTACATCATCACAAATCCTCGACTCATGACCCTGCGGTAGTAGTGAAACGTCTCTTCAAGGTGCGCCGATCGATGAGCGAACTCAGCCTGGTACCAGAACCGGCTCTGGATACGAACGGTCGGCCAGAACAAGGCTCGACCAAGCCAGGTTGGTGCGACCACACGATCGAGCAGTGATGCCAGCAACGAACGAGACGGCCATGAACTACCGGGTGCCCAGGCCACCAGCTTCTTGAACCGGTCCGGAAACCTGAAGCCGAGACGAAGAACCAAGTTCCCGCCGAGGCTTCCACCAACTGGGACCGCCTCGGTGATGGCCAATTCATCGAGGAACTTGATGGTGACGGCTTCGTAGAAGGCCAAGTTGTAGGCACGTTGAGGCTTGTCGGATTCACCGCTTCCGGGATAATCCAACACCAGTACCCGTCGATTCTCACAAAGCAGCTCCACCAACGGTAGATAGCCCTCGATGCGAGCGGTGTGGCCCGGTATCACCAACACAGCGGGACCGTCGCTGACACCCGAGCGTGGGGCAACGTCGAGATACCTCAAACGCATCGAGTCGATGTTGATCCAGGAGGTCACAGTCCAAGGTTCCCACAATGTGTGGCCCTGTTGTGCGTGCAGGCAATCGCCTACTGATGAACCCCGGTCTCAGGGTCGAGATCTTCTGAAGGTTCGCTCACAACTCCGTTGCAGGAACTAGCAACAGCTTCGGGAATCTCAGAGACCGACAAGGGGTGATGGAAGAGAAATCCTTGAGCGAATCGACAGCCGAGGCGTCGCAAAGTTGCTGCTTGTTCCTCAACCTCAATCCCCTCCGCAATCATGTTGATACCCAGGGAGTTACCCAAACGCACGATGGCTTCCAGCAACACCGTGTCCGTGTCTCCCGCAGCGGTTTGAGCAAAGGCACGATCGATCTTCAAGACATCGACCGGAAGGGCTCGCAGATAGTTGAGCGACGAATAGCCAGTACCGAAATCATCGATAGCCAGGCGCACGCCAAGATCTCGAAGTCCCTCCAACACACCAAGATGCTCGGCCGCAATCTCAACAGCGACGCTCTCGGTGATCTCAAGGACCAGCAAGCTGCTTGGCAGACCCGATGAAGCCAATACCCTGCGGACCTTCTCCACCAGGTACGGGTCCTCGAGCTGGCGACCAGAGAGGTTCACATGCACCTCAAGGTCTGCTGGAATCTTGGCCTCTGCCCTCCAGTTGGCGGTTTGCCACGCTGCCATCTGCAGAACAACCATGCCGATGTTGTCGATCATCCCGGACTCTTCGGCGAGCTCGATGAAGGCCCCTGGAGACACGAGCCCACGCTCTGGATGATCCCATCGGACCAGCGCTTCGAGCGCAACAATTCGACCAGTAACCAAGTCCACAATCGGCTGGTAGTGACAGAAGAATTGCTCTTGGTTGAGCGCTTGGCGCAGATCCTGGCTGAGTTCAAGGCGTTCAATTGCACCAACCCGCATAGCGCGTTCGAACTCTCGATAAGTGGCCTTCCCGGCGCCTTTGGCCGCATAGAGCGCCACATCCGCGTCCGATAGAAGATCTGCGCCCACATAACCGCTGTTTCGGTCTGCGATGGCTACTCCAACGCTGGCTCTTGTGAAAACCTGACGGCCCTCCAACGGGAACGCCACATCAAGCGATTCAAGAATTCGAACCGCCGTCTTGGACGCGTGCTCAGGCCCATCCATCTCTTCGAGAAGTACACCGAACTCGTCGCCTCCAAGTCGCGCCACGGTGTCTCCGGGGCGAACGCAACCGCTCAAGCGGGCACCGACCGCGTTCAACAAGCGGTCACCCGCTCCGTGTCCAAGACTGTCGTTCACGGTCTTGAAGTCATCTAGGTCCACAAACAACACAGCACTGAGATGCCCGGTACGGCGGCTGCGGGTCAAGGCATGTTCGACACGGTCACTGAACAACCTGCGATTTGCGAGACCGGTCAGAGGGTCATGAAACGCTTGATGGCTGAGTTGGCGTTCACGCTCGGTCAACTCATCGATCTTGCGCTCGAGCTTGTCTGTTAGCTCGTGATTCTCACGCATGGTGAGCAGGTAACGAGCCAGCACCAAGGCCACCGTGAAGATAGAGACAACCGCTAGAAATGCGTCATCCGCCACACCGGTGAACACTAGATAGGCCCTCAGGATCCACGACACCACGACGATCGTCAGCGGTAATGCTGCTCTTCGGAGGCTCGCTGGCTGATCCAAGATCTCGTTTGAGTTCTCGACCTCTAGCGGAGAACGCAACGCTGCGAGCCCAAGGGTTACAAAACCCCCGACCCAAAGAACATCTGAGATTGAAACTGCCTGCTCAACGTCTAGCAACGTGTTCCACACGAAGACGCTGTCTGCTGCGATCAACAGGGCAAAGCCCGCCACGATCTGAACCAACGGAAC
>JAGQSI010000087.1 GCA_020439605.1 Acidimicrobiales bacterium
GTGGAGCTTGCACTGCAGTTCTCTGTGCTTAGTCGGCCCGCGTCTCGCTATACGCCCACTGGAACTACCACCGTCGAAGTTCGCCCGATGCGCCGTAGCCACACGGGCAAATGGGTGAAAACCGGCGCTACCTGGCGAGATATCAATGCTCGATACTCGTGGGAGCTCAAAGATGCAGATCCAGACCAGGTTGGGGCGCTGCGTTCCATCATTGCTTCTGCCACCCAAGACACCTACTACCAGATGCCGAGCACGGTCTCACTTGGCCTAGGCGGCTCAGAGCTGTTGCATCACATTCGCCGCGCAGCGCAGCGGGGCGTAAGCCTGATTGGAGACAAACGCTTCAGCGTGGAACTGAGCGATGAAATGGCCTCACCTGTGGTGGACATTGTGGCTAACGAATACGGAGCACTCACCCTGAGCGTTGGCTACGCGATTGAGGGCGAAGTCCTCTCGTTGCCAGCCCACCTGAGCGGCCCCATTGGCAATCCTGCCCACGGACTGTGGGTCATGGACAGGGACGTGTTGCGCCTCCACCGGACAAGGACCGCAATCCCACAGGCAATCGCAAACCTCATCGCATCTGGACCCGTTTATGTCCCATCCAAGGACGCAGACGAGGTACTCGATCGCTTTCAGCCAATCTTGAGCCGCTACGGCACCGTCACTTCCTCAGATCAGAGTGTCTCACTAGCAACCAACGAGTTCCAGAGCCTTGTGCTGAAAGTAGAGCGTCAAAGCTTGGACTCTGCTTCGATTCGTTGGGCTGCTCGCTACACACGTGGCAACCGTGAGGTAGATCACCTTCTTGTTTCTTTTGGAAACACCGGCCGAGACAGGGACGCAGAATCCAAGGCAGTCGAGGAGCTCAACCTTCCTGCCACAGACGATCCCCATGACATGCGAGCTGTTCGCTTGGTCAATTCCCAGGGCAAGCTCCAGGACCTGACGCTCAGTGGCACCAGCGCAATCATGTTGTTCACAGAGGTCATTCCCTGGTTGCAGTCCAGTGGACAGGTGATCGTCGACATCACAGACCCATTCGAACCGCTGCGCGAAGCCACTCAGGATCCGCTGATCGCTCTAAGCGTGGGAGACAGTCCCACCAAAGATGACAATGACTGGTTTGACCTCCATGTCGAGGTCAGCGTGGACGGTGAGGAGATCGATTTCGCGACCCTGTTCACCGCACTGGTCCAAGAGCAAGAAGCGTTGATCCTTCCTAGCGGCACATGGCTGTGGTTGGACAAGCCGGAGTTCAACAAACTGCGAGATCTCATCGAGGAGGCCCGAGGGCTTGCCGAGCCTTCAGGCTCTGGAGTGGCACGGGTCAACCGTTTTCAAGCGAGCTGGTGGGAAGAACTCGCTGCTCTCGGCGTGGTCACTCAACAGTCCGAGCGTTGGGCCAAACGGGTGGAGCAGATGGGCTCGCTGTCCATGCCAGAACCGCTGGACCCACCCGCAGAATTGCAGGCCACTCTTCGCCACTATCAACAAGAAGGCTACGAGTGGCTGAGCTTTCTTCACCGCAATCAGCTGGGCGGCATCCTTGCCGACGACATGGGTCTCGGAAAGACAATTCAGACCCTCACCTTGTGCCTTCAGATCCTGGAGACCAACCCGGATGCGAAGTTCCTTGTTGTGGCACCAACGAGCGTCGTGGAGAACTGGGCCAGAGAAGCCGCTCACTTCGCCCCGAGTATCGCGGTTCGCACCGTCCATGGAACTGAAGCCAGACGCGGCGAGCCACTCCAACAAACCATTGGAGATGCCAGCCTCGTTGTCACCTCATATGCCCTGCTTCGCCTTGAGTTCGAGGCATATGACGCCTATGAGTGGGATCTTCTTCTTCTAGACGAGGCACAGTTCGTCAAGAACCACCAGTCCAAGACCTACCGCTGTGTGAGGCGTCTCAACGCCAACTCCAAGATCGCCATCACCGGCACCCCGCTCGAGAACTCCCTAATGGATCTGTGGTCACTGCTGTCCATCACCGCGCCAGGCCTATATCCGGACCCGACCCGCTTCTCGAGCACCTACCGCAAGCCCATCGAAAAGGGTGAAGCCCCAGAGTTGCTGGCCACCTTGAAGCGACGCGTGGCCCCGCTCATGCGACGCCGCACCAAAGACGAGGTCCTGAAGGAACTCCCACCGAAGATCGAACAGACCGTTGAGGTAGAGCTCAACGCCAGACACTCACGGATCTACCAAACCCAACTTCAGCTTCAACGCCAAAAGGTGCTGGGTCTCGTTGGGGACATGCAAAAGAACCGTTTCGAGATCCTTAAGTCACTCACGCTGCTGAGACAACTGGCCCTAGATCCCGGGTTGGTAGATGAAGCAGATGACCACGTCGGTTCCGCCAAACTCGATCGCCTACTAGATGACCTCACCCAGGTAGTAGCCGAAGGGCATCGAGCCTTGGTGTTCAGCCAGTACACAAGATTTCTGGCCAGGGTTAGGTCTCGCCTCGACAATGCAGGCATCGAGTACTCCTACCTAGACGGACGCACTCGCAACCGACAAGAGGCCATCTCCAACTTCAAGGACGGAGGAGCCCCGGTTTTCGTGATCAGCCTCAAAGCTGGCGGATTCGGACTCAACCTCACAGAGGCGGACTACTGCTTTGTCCTGGATCCCTGGTGGAATCCCGCCACAGAAACCCAGGCTGTGGACCGCGCCCACCGGATCGGCCAAGAGAACCCAGTGGTGGTCTACCGCTATGTGTCCACCAACACCATCGAGGAGAAGGTGATGGAACTAAAGGCCCGCAAGGCGGACCTTTTTTCCAGCGTGATGGATGCCGATGGTTCGCTCGCAGGGCCACTCAGCGAAGACGACATCCGCGGCCTGTTCGAGCTCACATAACCCCTATTCAAAACGGTCTATCAACAGGCTCTGCACCGAACGGCCAATCCTTCCAGCTCGGTCGAAGAGGGCGGACTCGGCAAAGCCGATTCCTTCGTTGCCAACCCTGGTGATGGCCTGGAGACAAACCCACTCGTCCACCGGTTGACGGTAAAGGTGAATCGACAGGTCCGGGTTGATGAATAGGTGGCTTCCAAACGGAAACACCGCAGACACCCCGTTGCCGAAATCGGCGGCCGCAGCCACACGCTGCAAAGGAGAAGGTGTTTCGCCCGGCACCACATCCACCAAGAGGCGAATCCAGTCCACCGCCGGGCCCGGATCGCTCAGATAGTTGCCCTCGACCCGATGTTCGGTGGCCGTAGAGATGAAGCTGACCCCAACGTCTTCGGGCATGGTTACCAGCCGAAGCGCTTCAGGCAATGGAGGGGTAGGTGTCGGGTCCGGCCCATTTACTCTCACCACTTCATCTGCCAACGCCAGATCATGAATCCGAATCTGTTGCAGAGTTGCGCGCGCCAACGCCTTGGCGTTCATGTCGTACATATGGGTTTCAAGTACCTGAACCTTGCGGCCACCACGAACCACTCTGGTTTCCAATCGGAGCGGTTCTAGACCCACCGGGTGGAAGAGTTCCAAGGTGAAGCGAGCTCCGAACATCGCTGTATCCGTGGGCCAACGCTCAAGTTCCCATGCCATGAGTGCTGCCACCGGTCCACCATGGAGGGCACCGGGCGCCCACGGACCGAGACTCAGCTCCGTTGCCCTGAAGAGGTCTCCCTCTCTTACAAACAATGAGTCCGTCATAGCTCTAACTCCCCACATACGAGGCCAGGTGCTCGCCGGTGAGCGTGGAGCCGGCGGCTACCAACTCGGCGGGGGTGCCCTCGAATACGACCGTTCCGCCATCGTGACCAGCGCCAGGACCGAGGTCGATGATCCAATCCGCGTGGGCCATGACCGCCTGATGATGCTCAACCACAATCACGGACTTTCCACTCTCCACCAACGAATCGAGCATCGCCAGTAGTTGTTCCACATCGGCTAGGTGCAGCCCTGTACTGGGTTCATCGAGAACGAAAATCCCGCCCTTGTCGCCAAGGTGGGTGGCCAACTTGAGGCGTTGGCGCTCCCCTCCCGAAAGTGTGGTTAGAGGCTGACCGATCTTGATGTAGCCAAGACCCACATCTACCAGGAACCCCGTGATCCTGGCCGCCGCTGGAACCTTGGCATCTGCTGTTGCCTCGGGGTTTTCACCGGAGAAGAACTCGTGAGCATCTAGCGCGGACATGGCGAGGACTTCGCTGATGTCGCGGCCGCCGAGCTTGTACTCCAGGACGCTCTGGTCGAAGCGCTTGCCTTCGCACTCTTCACAGATGGTGGACACTGTTGCCATCACACCGAGGTCCGTGTAGATCACCCCTGCGCCGTTGCAGGTTGGGCAAGCTCCTTGGGAGTTGGAGCTGAACAGCGCCGGCTTCACACCATTTGCCTTGGCAAACGCTTTACGGATCGGGTCTAGAAGTCCGGTATAGGTGGCGGGGTTGCTGCGCCGAGAGCCCTTTATGGCTCCTTGGTCTATCGCCACCACTCCAAGCTCGGCGCCCATCTCGGTCTCAACGAGGGACCCATTTATCAGTGAACTCTTTCCGGAGCCGGCCACCCCGGTGACTACGACGAGCACCCCCAACGGGACATCCACATCCACATCGCGCAGATTGTTCGTGGCGGCTCCACGAATCCGAATTGCTCCAGTGGATGCACGGACCTGATCTTTGACCCGAACCCGATCGTCGAGATGACGTCCCGTAACCGTGTCGCTGGAACGCAGCGACGCCACGTCTCCCTCGAAACAGATATGGCCGCCCCCACTTCCGGCTCCGGGTCCAAGATCCACTACATGGTCTGCAATGGCAATCGTCTCAGGCTTGTGTTCCACCACAAGCACTGTGTTTCCCTTGTCACGAAGTTGCAGCAATAGCTGGTTCATTCGGTCTATGTCGTGGGGATGCAGGCCCGCGGTTGGCTCGTCGAACACGTAGGTGACATCGGTCAGCGATGAGCCGAGATGGCGGATCATTCTCGTGCGCTGAGCCTCTCCGCCTGAGAGGGACCCAGACGGTCTATCGAGCGACAGATATCCAAGCCCGATGTCCACGAACGAGTCGAGCGTGTCGCCGAGCGATTCCACTAGAGGCGCTACCTCTGGAGCATCGATGGAACGAACCCATTTGGCGAGATCCGTAATCTGCATCTCGCATGCGTCACCTATGTTGATCCCGGCGATCTTCGAGGATCGAGCCTCGCCAGAAAGCCTGGTTCCGAGACATTCTGGGCAGGTGCCAAACACCACGGCACGTTCCACAAATGCCCTGATATGGGGCTGAAGGGCCTCTACCTCCTTGGAGAGGAAGGACTTCTGGATCTGTGGGATCAGCCCCATATAGGTGAGGTTCACTCCCTCCACCTTGATCTTGGTGGCCTCTTTGAACAGGAGGTCGGAGCGTTCCTTCTTGTTGAACTTGCCAACCGGTTTGTCGGGGTCGAACCAACCGCACCCGCGATAGATCCGCCCGTACCAACCATCCATGGAATATCCCGGAACGGTGATCGCACCTTCGTTGATGGAGAGGCTCTCGTTGACGATGGCCGAGTAATCGAAATCGCTCACCTTGCCCATGCCCTCACATTTGGGGCACATCCCACCTATACGCGAGTACGAGCGCTTCTCTCGCACCTTTTCCCCGTTGCGCTCGAATGTGACTGCACCTGCTGCGCTCAGGGACGCCACGTTGAACGAGAAAGCGCTCGGGCCGCCGATGTGGGGTTGAGCGATCCGACTAAAGATGAGCCGCAACATGGCGTTGGCGTCTGTGACGGTGCCGACGGTGGATCGAACATTTGCCCCCATGGGTTCTTGGTCCACAAGGATCGCTGTGGTCAATCCATCGAGTAGATCCACATCTGGTCGTGCCATCGATGTCATGAAACCTTGGACGAAGGCGCTGTAGGTCTCGTTGATCAGACGCTGTGATTCTGCTGCGATGGTGCCGAACACGAGCGAACTCTTTCCCGACCCTGACACACCGGTGAACACGGTGAGTCGGCGCTTGGGGATCTCAACGCTCACATCTTTGAGGTTGTTGACCCGAGCCCCTTGGACCCTGATCGTGTCGTGGCTATCTGCGAGCATCAAGTTTCTAGTCCAATCAGTTCTGACAGTACGTCTCGCAGTACCACGGCGTTGTTGTGTTCCACATCATGGGCTGCGAACAGCAGGGTTGTGGTCCCCTTCATACATTCTTCGACGAGAGAGTTGAGCGCTTTGTTGTCGGCCAGTTCGCTGCGATAACGAGAACAGAACTCATCCCATTTGGCCGGGTCGTGACCAAACCAGTGCCTCAAGTCGTTGCTAGGCGCCACATCTCGGAACCATTCGTCGAGCAATGCCTCGGCTTTCGACACGCCGCGTGGCCAGAGACGATCCACCAAGATGCGGCGACCATCTGTGTCTGACGCCGACTCATAGATTCGTTTGATTCTCGGCGTCGGAGTGTGGCTCGAAGTGTGGCTGGGAGCGTGCTCCGACTCGTCAGAGAATGAAGAATCAACCACGTGGGCCCAACATGGCGGGTCCCCTCCTTCGTCATTTACCATTTCGACACCTCCCCAGGCGGCTCAGATCGCACCCTACCGACAAGATCGACCTGCCGGAGCAGATTTCGGGACTAAAGACCCGGGCTTGGTGTCGTTTCTCTATCATCCGATAGAATAAACGTCACCATGAGTGACTCAACCGCACAACTCGAAGAGATCGTTGACGGCGAGTACCGCTACGGATTCGTTACGGACCTTGACTCCGAGGTAGCCCCGGTCGGCCTCAGTGAGGACGTTGTCCGTCTCATCGCCTCAAAACATGACGAACCCGACTGGCTCGTCGAGTGGCGCCTCAGCGCACTGCGCCACTTCCTCACCCTCACCCCGCCGGACTGGCCCTACCTGAAGATCGATGACATCGACTACCAGGCCATCAGCTACTGGGCCGCGCCCAAACCCAAGGGCCCGGCACCCAAGAGCCTCGATGAGATAGATCCCAAGCTCCGTGAGATGTTCGACAAGCTCGGCATCTCGGTCAATGAACAAGAACGCCTCTCAGGCGTGGCTGTGGACGCGATCGTGGACTCGGTCTCGGTGGCCACCACCTTCCGGGACAAACTCGCCAAGGTCGGGGTCATCTTCTGTCCGTTCTCCGAGGCAGTACGAGAGCACCCTGAGCTGGTCAAGAAGTACCTCGGTACCGTCGTTGGCTTCCGGGACAACTTCTACGCGGCGCTCAACTCTGCGGTGTTCTCCGATGGCTCCTTCTGTTACATCCCCGCCGGGGTTCGCTGCCCCATGGAACTGTCCACCTACTTCCGCATCAACAGCGCGGGAACCGGCCAGTTCGAGCGCACGTTGATCGTTGCCGAAGAAGGCGCCTCGGTCAGTTACCTTGAAGGTTGCAGCGCCCCACGCCGAGACGAGAACCAGCTTCACGCCGCGGTGGTGGAACTCATTGCTCTCGACGATGCCTCCATCAAGTACTCCACCGTTCAGAACTGGTATCCCGGAGATGAAAACGGCGTTGGCGGCATCTACAACTTCGTGACCAAGCGTGGCCGTGCAGGAAACAGGG
>JAGQSI010000088.1 GCA_020439605.1 Acidimicrobiales bacterium
CTTGGCTAACTGCGTGGTGACCTGGGCCTGCGCTTCCTCTGCTGTGATCTGGAAGGTGACCATGTAGTCCATGAGTTCCTGGAGCTTCTGGCTGGTCAAAGGACCACCGCCGGCAGCGCCCCACGCTGGCATCGGGGAGAAGGGACGGCCGTACTCCAAGATGTAGCGGACTTCGTCACGGGTGTAACGCAGGAAGATCGTGTTGAGGGCTGGACCTTGCCAGTCGACCTGCTTGACGAAGCGACCTTCTGAATCCGTGATGGTGTAAGGAGTAACGCCACCAACACCGTTGGTGCCGTGGCAGAAGGCGCAGTTGTAACCACCGTTTTCGGTGGTATCGAACATCGCAGCACCACGCTTCACGAACTCGTCATTGATGCGTTGGGTAGCGCCTTCTTGACGGCCTGGTTCTGCCAGCCAGTACAGAGGCAGACCTACGCCGAGAATGAACAGACCCAACAGTCCAAGCGACAGTGTGCGGTCCAGCTTCTTGCCTTCAAGCTCCTCATCGCTGAGGTACGGCTTGCGGTTGGCAGCCAGTTCGATCTCTGATCCGACTTCTGGTCTGCTCTGACGCAGGTTGGCCCATGCATAGACCACTGCGATCAACATCGCGATGACCAGGAGCACCAGACCTATTGAGGTTTGGGTACTTGCAGCAAACAACATTTAGTGACCTCCCGACCCGGACACGCAGTGTGGGCCTTCTGCCTCTTGGCCAGTGGTATTCGTACCGATCGGCGGCCCTTGGATGATGGCGCCGGTATCTACGGTGAGAGAGCCGCTGGTGACGCTCATTGCGAAGCGATCCAGACCACGAGGGGCTGGTCCGCCCTTCTTCTCACCGGCAGAGTTGAACTGAGAGCCGTGGCAGCCACACTCGAACCATTGCGAGGTTAGACATGCCGGAACACGACACCCGAGGTGCGTGCACTTCTGGTAGAGCGCTACCACGCCGGCTTCCATGCCTGCGAGTTCTGGTGCGCTGTATACCTGGCGAGCCTTTTCCAGAGCAGAGGAAGGGAAGGCTGTGATCCACATGCGACCCTCTGGATAGTAGGCAAAGCCGTTTCCGGTGGTGATTGCCTTTTGGATATCTGAGACCTGGCCAACGCTGATCTTCGATCCGAAACCACCGCGGGGACGGGGCCACAAGAAGGCGATGACAGCTGCACCGAAGCCCGAGAGGCCAAGGATGAAACCACCGATGATCGAGCGGTTGAGGAACTGACGACGGTAGACGCCAATTTCCTCTGGGTCAGGCGCCACGAACGGTGCTGGTGGTGCAGCCTCAACCACAGGTACCAGTTCTCCACCCTTGCGGGCGAGACGGGCGGCACCCTCAACCTCGCGACCATCAGGGCCAGCGGAGCCTTGGTCGACTTCCTTTCGGGCCTTGCGGTCACGCTTGAGAGTCTCACGCGACACGAAACCGGTAGCGGCGCTTGCACCTTCACGGCGACGTGAAGCAGCAAACACCATGAACCCAGCGGCGAGCACTAGGACCGGGATTGCGATGACGAGGGGATTCATCTGTTCCTTCTCCTTACAGCTCGAAGAACAGACCAGAGGTCCATGGGAAGATGAACAACTGGCCAGGCCCTCTAAAGAACGAGCCGATCATGGTCAGAACCGCGCAAGACATGAGGAACACGGTGAAGAGCGCTACCGCGAACTTCCGGTCCTCAGGCTTTTGCGAGGGATTGCGATCAATGTATGGGGCAAGCATGAGCCCACCCATACCGATGCCCGGCAACAACACGCCGGCCACCATCGGGTGGAACAATGCGAGAAGTTCCTGCAGACCGAGGAAGTACCACGGGGCCTTGGAGGGGTTGGGGGTCTTGTTGACGTCCGCGAGTTCCAGCAAGGGAGCGTTCACGAAGATCGAGAAGATGAAGACGAAGGACAAGCAGGCCAAGGCAGCCACGAACTCAATCGAGAGAAGGTGAGGCCAGACGTGGACCTTGTCCTGGGGTGAGGCCTTGACGTCTTGGATGGAGCCGGACTTGACCACGGTCAAGAGACGCTGGGTGTGTCCACCTGGTCCCGCCGCTAGCGGTGGGCCAGCGGCTGCTACCACTGCGCCTCCACCTGCAGTAGCGGTGGCGACAGCTGAACCAACCGGAGCGTCGGCGGTAGCCGTGTCGCCACCAGCAGCCTTGGCACGTGCAGCTTTTGCCCGCTCAAGAAGATGCGCGGGGATCTTGCTGTCTGCTTCGGAAGCTGGCGCAGCATCAGCCGCAGCAGCAGCCGGCGCTTCTTCTGCCTTGGCTGCAGCGGCCTTGTTGCGAGCTTCTTCGGCTCGCTTGCGTAGATGTTCGGGGATCTCAGTCATAAGTCCAGTTCTCCTCGACTAGAGCGGTCCGCTGATGCCGCCGTCCTTGCGGACACGCCAGAAGTGGATAGCCATGAAGATCACGATCACGAATGGGAGCATGAGCACGTGCAGCACGTACCAGCGCAAGAGGGTGTCTGTGCCGATCTCGGATCCACCGAGGAGCACGAAGCGCACCTGATTACCAAACACCGGCGTATAGCCCATCATGTTGGTACCCACGGTTACGGCCCAAAGCGCTAGCTGATCCCAAGGCAACAAGTAGCCGGTGAAGCTCAGGAGCAAGGTGAGCAGCAGCAGCACAACGCCGATTACCCAGTTGAACTCCCGAGGCGGCTTATAGGCGCCGTGGTAGAACACACGAGCCATGTGAAGGAACACTGACAGCACCATGAGGTGCGCAGACCACCTGTGCATGTTTCTCACCAGCAGACCGAACGTCACCGAGGTCTGAAGTGCGTAGATGTCGTTCCATGCCTGTGCTGCTGTAGGCCGGTAGAAGAACATCAAGAAGATGCCCGTCACCGTGAGCAGGATGAACAAGAAGAACGAAAGCCCGCCGAGGCACAGCGTGTAACTGACCTTCACGGCATGACGCTTCACCTTCACAGGGTGGAGGTGGTACAGCACCGAGTTCATGATGACGTAGGACCGGTTCCTGGGGCTATCTGTGTAGCCCTTTCGGAAGATCGATCCCGGGCGGAATATGGAGTTCCAAGCTTGGCTGGACTGAACCGTGTCGGTCAGTTCGGCCATTTTCTTGGCTGGGCCTGAGCCCTTGTTCTGCATGGTCTTGGCCATCGGTTTCCTACTGCTCCCGATCTCGTGGGCCGGTGATGGAGGTGGGCGCGCTCATCCGAGACGCATCCCGTAGCCGTAGCCGTGGGCGTTCGTGCGCTGATGACCATCGCCATTAGCGGCAGGATCGCCCACCTTGCCAAGGATAATTACCCCGGTGGGGCACCGATCGACACAAAGCGCACAGCGCGTGCACACGTCGTCATCAATCAAGAAGACCACGTTGTCGCTCGGATCAATACCTGGAAGTTCTGTACCTTCAGCCTCGGCTATGGACGTCGGGCGCACCATGTGGATGCACTTCCAGGGACAAATATCGACGCAGCCCTCGCACATAATGCATTCGGACTGATCGATGTGGATGAACTGCTTTGGCTTGACAGCCTTGGCTAGATAATCCGCATCTACCTGCACCAACGCGTAGTCGGTGCGAAATTCCGGCATGGGCGGGTTTGCGTCGGTCTTTGCCATGATCTCAGGCCTTCACAAGTGGACGGCCGTAGGTACTGGTTTCAACTGCTTCTGAGGTCTTGGAACCTCGACCCTGCCAAACTGCCCACAGGGCGATCGTGGCTCCGAAGAAGAGGCCATAGAGCCCCACAGCAACAGAGTCGGACACAACCTGCTTGGAGATGACCACAGGGACCCACTTGAACAATCCAGTGGAGCCGGGCCCGGCGAGGATGGCGTCGGAACGCATCTTCAATTCGCCTTCGGCATAGGTGAGCCACTGGTGGGGCACAACGCCAAACGCCCAGAACAACCCAAGAGTGCAATAGGTGGCGGAGGCCATGGCCTGTCCCCACGTCAAGGACTCATCCTTGGGGCGACGCTTTGCGTACAGGACCACAAGGCCTGCCATGACCGCCGTGACTATCAACGACGACGTAAACGCGACGTTGGCAAAGCCCTTGGCGATGTTGGTCACGATGACCCAGAGCGACTCAAACACGTTCGCTGCAATGATCACGGTGTCAGCTCCTCCTCGTGAATCTGCTCACAATCTTTCTCGGAGAGCCCACCTCTTTCGACGTAGGACTCGTTGGCACGGTCTAGCACGCTTGCCGCGATCGGTCCCATTCCAAACGAAGACGAACCGCGAAATGCACCCACAGCCGAGCGCTCATCCGCCCCGCTCACCCCGAATTGTGACCGCTCCCAGTGGTATGCCGGTTGAGCCATATCTAGAGGGTACCCTCACGGCTTGGCCCAAACACCGCAAGCAGACATAAAGTGGCAGCGCTTCGCCACTCGTACAATGTGAGTGGCGTCCGACCCCGTACGCGGAGGAACCTGCGTTGACTGAGATCCCCGAGCATCTGCTGAAGAGGGCCGCTGCGGCCCGATCCGCCAAGAGCGGTGCGGACGCGCCCGCCGACTCCCCGGCACCTAGCGTCGATACCCCAGCTGCCACATCTGGCGCACCCGCCGCCAGCGCACCTGCTGTAAAGGCCGCTGCTGCCCCAGCTCCACTGCCCACCCTCGAAGACGCCGCTTCAAAGGCCAAGCCCGACATCCCAGTTGTGGCTGCCGCCAAACGCCGCAAGCGCGTTCCCTTCTGGGCAGCAGCGGTACTCGCTGGACTCCCGGTATGGGCTGTTGTCTACGTGGCTGCAATTCAGCCGCCTCCTGCGGCAGCCAACGACCCGATGGTGATCGGCCACGACGCATTCGTTGCTGAGGGCTGCTCAGGTTGTCACGGCGCCAACGGCGAAGGTGGCACCGGTGCCGTATTGAACGAGGGCGAGATCAACAAGACCTTCGCGGATCCTCTCTCGGTTGCCTACTGGCTGCACTTCGGTGCCGACGGAGGCGCACGCGCCGATGGGACCTACGGAGACCTGACCCGCGAGGGCGGCCCACACAACATCTCCACACTTGCCGGTTTGATGCCTGGATTCCCGGACATGGACCCAACAGAGATGGCAGCGCTGATCATCTACATGCGCGAAGAGATGTCGGGTGGAGACCCAGCAGAGGATCCCAACTTCAATTCCGAGCACTTCACAGCGGATCCCGCAGCGTTGGCAGCCATGGTCGAGGCAGTTACTGCTCTCGAAGCCGGCAACCCAGACGCGGTTGCTGGAGTTGAGGGCGCCGAGACCGAGTGACCTTCTAGCAGCCTGGCTGCTTGGGCATTCGCTTCGCATATCTCATGACCGACACCGAACGCTATGACGTCTTGGTCATCGGAGGAGGCCCTGCAGGGAGTTCCACCGCGTACTGGCTAGCAACAGCCGGGCTTCGGGTTGCCTGTGTAGAGCGCAAGGTCTTCCCCCGCGACAAGACCTGCGGTGATGGGCTGACGCCTCGAGCCGTGAAACAACTCACGGACATGGGGCTCTACGACGCGCTCACCCCGTACCACCGATACACCGGACTCAGGGCGGTTGCCCACGGGATCAGTCTGGAGCTCAACTGGCCGGACCATCCGGTCTTCCCAGACCACGGTTTTGTCGTCAAGCGCAGGGACCTCGACAAGATCGTCTTTGACCACGCCACCGCCGCTGGAGCAGACACTTTCCAAGGCACCGAAGCCATCGCTCCAATACTTGAGGGTGGTCTACTCAGCGGAGCCGTCGTCAAGGACAAGGCAACCTCGGAGACCCGCGAGATCCTGGCCCGTTACGTGGTTATTGCAGATGGTGCGAACTCCCGCTTCGGGCGGGCTCTCGGGACTGCTCGCAACCGCAGCTACCCGCTCGGCATGGCCATCCGGACCTATTACGAGAGCCCGCTGCACGCCGAGCCCTGGATCGAATCATGCCTGGATGTGCGAGACCGCAACGGCAACTCACTTCCGGGTTACGGATGGATCTTCCCGGTTGGAGACGGAACCATCAACGTCGGTATTGGCTTGTTGTCCACGTTCCGGGACTGGCGAGACGTCAACACTTCGCACCTGATGGCCGAGTGGGCTGCCACCGCACCCTCCTATTGGGGAATCGATCCGGATAATCCGGTTCAGCCGCCAACCGGTGGACGTATCCCCATGGCCGGTTCGGTCAACCCGAAAGTTGGACCAACCTGGGCTGTGGTTGGCGACGCCGGTGGTTCGGTCAATCCGTTCAATGGCGAGGGCATCGACTACGCCTACGAAACCGGGCGGCGTGTAGCAGAACTCCTAACTGAGACCATTGCCACCGGAGATGCAATGGCACTTCAGCAATACCCGAAGTGGTTGGAAGCGGAATACGGCCTCTACTTCAAGGTTGCGCGCCTGTTTGCCCAAGTGATCGGCCAGCCTGCTCTTATGCGCGAGCTGACCAGGGTCGGAATGCGTAGCCGCAGCCTCATGGACTGGGTGCTTCGGATCATGGCAAACCTGCTTCAGCCAGACGAGATCGGTCCGGCCGAAGTTGCCTATGCAATGGCTGCTGGCATCGTCAAACGGATTCCAGAACCACTGCCCTGATCTCATCGACCACGGCAGTGCGACCAACCGCTAGTGGACAGCCGCTAGTGGACAGCGCTAGCGAGATGGTTCTCGATCTCGCTGATCGAGGTTCTCGCCACCCGCAGGCCATGGCGGTGAAGCGTCAATAGATCACCATCGGCCTGGGCCCACTTGAGCTGGGAGAACCCGAAGGGCTGCGACGGGATATGTGCATCGATCCCATCGTCGCTCACCACCTGGATGAATACCCCTGTTGGAGGGCCGCCCTTGTGCAACTGGCCAGTGGAATGCAAGAACCTCGGGCCAATCCCAAACGTTGTTGCTACCCGGTGACGATCTCGCAGTTCCAGGCGCAACTCCTGTAAGCGTTCTACCTGAGCTGAGCGTGGATCCGCATAGATCTGGACTGCGATGTAGTCACCACGTTTCAAAGTGCCCAACACCTCATCAAGACTTGCTTGTGGTAGCGGCTGGCGATCTGATGACTCCAGGACAGAGTTGGTTGCTGCCTTTGCCTCAGCAACATTGGGTTGGTCAAACGGGTTGATGCGCAAAGCTGCCCCGCACAAAGCGGTAGCCAACTCCCACAACAACACCTGTGTACCGAGATCCAACGGATCTGTAATCGACATTTCAATGACCGGATGGCCGCTATCTGCCAACGCTTCCAAGCCGGCACCATGGCCGCTGTCTCCGATCGTGACAAATACTCGATCGTCGCCATACACGTCTATCGGCCCAAGCGGCTCATCAACTATGGGAATGACACCGGTCGAGTTCTTGCCTGTGGACTCGGCGAGTAGTTGTTCCAGCCACAGACCAAACGAATCGATCTTCGGATCGGCGAGGATCGTGATCTTGTCTCTGCCGGCGAGCACCGCCGCCGCGAGAATTGCACCAAGTTCCAACGCTGCGTTGATCGTGGGATCGTCGCTCATGAATTCGTCACGACGATGCACCGCACGTGACACCATCTCGGTCCAATGGATTCCTGCCAAT
>JAGQSI010000008.1 GCA_020439605.1 Acidimicrobiales bacterium
CAGGTCATGTCTTATACATGGCCATCGGAAATCGAAACCGGGGCCTCGATCTGGAGATGAGGAGCACAGGTCCGTGCTCAGGTCCCATCTGCCGCTGCGAGAGATGCGATCGTCGAACTTCTTCGGATTGCTTTCGAACCACCTAATGACCTGGACCATCGTGGTCTGACGAAGCCCCGCCTGCTCGGCGAGCCACCATTTCTGAAACTCGGGCAGCGATGTCCCGTAAATCTTGTGGTCAAGAGATCCAATGGTGAGATTTGGTTGACAAGCACTGGCGCCGACGGCGACCAGAATCACGAATACAACCAACAGGAAAGAACTCGATCGGTTACGCACTGCGGTACCTCTGATGAAGGGTTTGTGATGGCCCATCGATTCAGGCGAGTTCTCTACGGCACGACTGACGCTAGATGACCGTCCGCCACCGGTCTACGCCTGATAAGTGGCATTTGAGACTCAAGTTCAAGCCGGACCATCTCGGCCACTCCGCCGCCCAAACCCTGCCCAGCTATCTCTGCCTCATAACCAGTCCCTTGTAACCCTCTACGAAACCCGCCTCCTTGAGTACCTCCCCATGGAGCGACTCTCGTGCACTGATGGCATTGACCTTCGATATCGAAAGAGACGAACGACGCCCGGTACGAACCACTTCAGCGAGTCCAGCCGCCCAGCGACGATCACGCTCGCCCGCGTCGAACACCGTCAAAGTCTTGGCTCCCCTTTCCACAAATGCCAGAAGCTCTCCGTCCCCAATAACCACAAGCGCACCTGCGCCACGGCTCGGCCTGCCTTCAGAGTGCGGCCATCTCAAGGACGCACCGTATGGCTGCGCCGGGTCCGACGCTGCCATCACGAGTATCCCATCAGCGCTACAGGATGAACGGTTCGGTTCGCCACGAACAGATCTAATGCGCTCAACCGCCCCTCCAAGGGCGAATTGGGCGGCCCCAAGGCCTGCAACGAAGTAGCCACGCCGTATTGTTCCTCGTTCCTCTAGCTCTTTGAGGACCGGATAGACGCCAGCAAAACCGCCAGCGATACCTTCTCCCAACGCTGTTTCTCGCGTGAGAACTCCGTACCTTTCTAGAAGCTGCATAGCTCGACCGTGCGCTACTTGAGTTGGCGACATCTCACAAAGAAGCGCACTCACCAAAGACCATCGACCGCTGCCTGCGGCGGGTCCGAGCCGGCTGAGTCGACCCACCCGTGGCCTTTGGCCACCCATCCGACCTGCAGACCTTGATCCAGACCTAGATCCATACCTGGATCCAGACCTTGATCCAGATCGTGACCCAGAACTAGATCTTGAGGATCTGCGCTGACCCACGAACGCTCGCAGCACCCCGAAAGAATCATTGGTCAGTTGCCCGATCCATACGAGGTCCCATATCGCATCGAGCACGGAGTCCTCGTCATAGTCCGCACCGCTAGCAGCCACAGCTTCAACCAACTCCGGCCAGAAACTTGCTCCTCGTTGGGCCAAATGATCCAGGAGGGCACGATGGATCGGATCATCTGGCACCAATCCATCATCTGGTTTATCCACCAGGACATCTATCTGATCCCGAAACACGAGTTGAACCCGTCCATCGTCTCCACCGATGGCGCCTGCTCCCACCCACACCAACTCGCCAGATGCACACAGCGCGTCCAGATCTGCGGGCCGATAGCTGGCCATCCTCAAGGACAAGATGTCCTGTTCGAGTATCGATGCCGCCATCGCGGCCCCGCTCAGGGTGGATATAGCCTCAGCGAGTCCGTCGGGGCCACGACGTGCAAGTCCTATCCCTTGCCACGCCGGCAGGAATCGACCCAAAGCAGCACTGTCGACCGGTTCTATTTCTGCGCGCAGGGCCGCTAGGGACCTGCGACGGATCTGGCGAAGAACCTCGGTATCGCACCATTCACGATCCACTCCGTGTGGCCTGAACTCGCCGTGACGAACCTTGTTCTGCGCCACTAGTTGACCCAAGGCCGATCTTGCACGGTTGGCGTCTATTCCCAGCCGTTGGGCCACCTCATTTTCCGTGAATGGCCCGTGGGTACGCGCATAGCGCACGATCAGACTCTCCAGTGGGTTGTCGATGGATTCAGTGAAAGCCGCTGGTAACCCGAGAGCGATAACACATCCCAACCCATCTCTCAGCCGGCCAGCATCTTCTGCCCATGCCCAATGGGCAGTTCCCGACACGGCTACCTCAATAATCCGCTTCTGTTCGCAGAGTGTCTTGAATACCGCGTTGAGATCAGCGTTGAGATCACCTTCGAGATCTGCTCCGAGGTTGTGTGCACAACGTTGTGCCAGCTCATCAGAAGTGAGCGGGCCCAGGATCCTAAGAAGGTCCACTATCTCATCGCTGTTGCGTGCATGCCTCGATGGAGTGAGTCTCTGTAGGTCTTGTTCCACCTTTTCTATGGCGTCGCCATCGAGCAGATCTCTGAGCTCCTCGGCCCCTAGAAGTTCCCGAAGAAGATCCCGATCGAGCGCAAGAGCCGCCGCTCGACGTTCTGCCAACGGGGCGTCACCTTCGTACATGTACACCGCGATCCAGCCGAACAACAGCGACTGGGCCATGGGTGAAGCCATTGGAGTGTCTACCGAAACCAGCCGTACCTTGCGAGATCTGATGTCGGCAAGTAGGCCCCTGAGCGCCGGGAGGTCAAAGACGTCGTTACAACACTCACGCGTGGCTTCGAGCAGGATCGGAAAGCTCGGGTATTTGGCAGCTACCCCAAGAAGGTCTGCTGCCTTCTGGCGTTGCTGCCACAACGGTGTCCTCTGCCCGGGACGCCGACGCGGCAATAGCAGCGCCCGTGCGGCTGCTTCACGAAATCTGGCTGCAAACATTGCCGTTGAGGGCAGGATCGAGATGAGAATCTCATCTATCTCTTCTGGCTCGATGCACAACTCGTCGGTGGGGAACTCCTCCACCGCCTCTGGGAGTCGTAGGACGATGCCGTCATCGCTCCACATCATCTCGACGTCCACGCCCCAGACCTGCGCCAGCCGTGCTCGAAGAGCCATTGCCCAAGGAGCATGTACCTGAGCTCCGAACGGAGAGAGAACGCAGATTCTCCAATCTCCGATCTCGTCGCGGAAACGTTCCACGACAATGGTTCTGTCGTCTGGAACTGCTCCCGTGACGTCCACCTGATCTTGTAGGTAGTTCATGAGGTTGGCTGCGGCGCTGGCGTCTAGATCGTGGCGCTCTCGCAACTGAGCCACGGCTTGAGCCTCTGGGAGCGAACGTATCTCCCTCACGAACTCACCGATAGCGGCGCCAAGTTCTAACGGGCGCCCCGGCCCATCTCCATGCCAGAACGGCATCCGACCGGGTTGGCCCGGCGCTGGGGTAACCATGACTCGTTCATGGGTGATGTCTTCTATGCGCCAAGTGGAGGCCCCGAGCAGAAACGTCTCGCCCACGCGGGATTCGTAGACCATCTCCTCGTCTAGTTCTCCAACTCGTGTGCCGTCCGGGAGAAATACCCCATACAGGCCTCGATCTGGAATGGTCCCGCCCGATGTGACCGCTAGACGCTGGGCGCCGGCACGTCCTCGCACAATTCCCGTGCCACGGTCCCACACGATCCGAGGACGTAATTCGGCAAACTCATCCGATGGGTAGCGACCAGCGAGAAGATCCAGTACCGATTCCCAGACTTCTTCGGACAGGTCTGTAAACGGGCTCGAGCGCCGTATGAGCTCGAGCAGCTCAGCCGTGTTCCATTCGTCGAGCGCACATGCAGCTACTACGTGTTGAGCCAGCACGTCCAGAGGGTTGCGCAAATAGGAGGTCTTTTCGATCAGTCCTTCGTGCATGCGACTCGTCACCACGGCTGCTTCTACGAGATCTGAGCGGTGCTTGGGAAAGATCTTCCCTCTAGACGGCGCCCCCACCTGATGGCCTGCTCTGCCGATTCTCTGAAGACCGCGAGACACCGCTCCGGGGGATTCCACCTGGATCACCAGGTCCACTGCTCCCATGTCTATGCCCAGTTCCAAGGAGGAGGTGGCAACAAGCGCCTTGAGCTTTCCCGACTTCAGCTCATCTTCGATGATGAGACGCCTCTCCTTGGACAAGGAACCGTGATGAGCCTTGACCAACTCGACGTCTTGTGGTGGTGCGCCGACCGCTTCATTGGACTGGAAGCGAGCATCTTGTTCATTGGCTGCCAGCTCGTTCAGACGAGTGGAGAGTCTCTCGGCCAGCCTCCTGGAGTTCACGAAAATAAGTGTCGAGCGATGCTGGCGAACAAGAGAAAGCAATTGCGGGTGAATGGATGGCCAGATTGAGCGCTGAGGCCCGTCGCTTGATTCGTTGGACAGATCACCCATGTCTTGCACCGGAACTATCACCTCTAGTTCCAGTGGCTTTTTGGAGCCGGCATCCACAATCGAGACAGGTCTGGGTACCCCCGGCGAGCTAAATCCTCCGAGGAAGGTGGCGATCTCCGTGAGAGGTCTTTGGGTGGCAGATAGCCCAATGCGTTGAGGGGGACGGACACAGCGCTGCTCAAGACGCTCAAGGGTTAGAGCTAGATGCGATCCTCGTTTGGTCCCCGCTAGAGCGTGGATCTCATCGATAATGACCGCCTCAACATTCACCAAGGTGTCCCGCGCTGATGACGTGAGCATCAGATACAAGGACTCAGGGGTGGTGATGAGCAGATCTGGTGGATTGCGAAGAATCTGGCGGCGCTCTTTGGATGACGTGTCCCCGGTGCGCATGGCCACGGTAGGAACTCGAACCTCAACTCCGAGCCTCTCGGCGCTGTGACCTGCTCCCACAAGCGGCGCTCGCAGATTCTTCTCAACATCTACGGCCAGAGCCCGAAGCGGCGAGATGTAGAGAAGACGGGTACGGGCCTCATCCGCTGGCGGGTCTGTGGTCATGAGGCGATCTATGCCCCACAAGAACGCCGTGAGCGTCTTTCCGGACCCGGTGGGGGCCAACACCAACGAATGCTGGCCTGACGCAATGGCAGGCCAACCCTGTTCTTGAGCTTGGGTAGGGGATGGAAACGAGGTCTCGAACCATTCCCTGACCGGCTTGGAGAAGAGGTCTAGAGCGGCGATCGCCCCAGCCTACGAACCTCCTGTGACACTTTGTCCTTCGACCTGTCCTTCGACCTGTCTTTCGACCTCAGTCCGAAAGTACCGACGTCTTCAGTCCGTAGGTGCCCCGCACGACGTTCGTTGCGAGCGTTTCAGTGGCTACTCGCCACTTGGCATCGGCAGGTTGCAAGCCTGAGAGACCGCAGTCATCATGGCTAGATACTCGGTCTGTGCATCCTGTCCTGAAAACAGTTTGCTGAGGGCCGCTTCGGCTAGGTCCGGGTCCATCTTCTCCAGGACGCAGGCCCTTTGGGCTTCTTCAAGGCCCCCGACAATCGATTCGGTCATCTTGCGCACGATGTCCACGCCACACTCACCAAATGCAGCGAACTGCGCGCTGCCTTCTTTGTCGGTGAGCGTTACCAACGATGACGATGTGAAGGGTGTGGAAATCTGCTCGATAGTTAACCCAGCCTTCTCATATGGCTCAACACCAACTGCCGCTGCCCACTTGGGCCCGATGCAGTCTGCGGCCTCTTTCTCAAGCACGAGAGCACCGGAACCTTCTTCACCGCTCGAGAGGCTGGTAGCGAATGCCTTGCCCAGCGCGGCCTCATCGAGTTTTGTGGGCTTGGTGTCCTCTTTGGCTTCGTCTTCGCTCGTGCCCTCGCCCTTCTCATCGGAAGCATCTGCTTTGGTGGTTGAGGTGGACGAATCCTTCTTGTCTGCCTTGTCGTTCGAGGAACTACACCCCACAGATACCAAGGCAACCAGTAGGACAGCAGCGGCAAGTCGTTTCACGTCAACTCCATAACGGGCGGTATTTGGCCGAAACGCTCACGCTAACCGCCAGAAGGGTTGGACCCGAGCGCGCGAGAGGTACCCTGCTTTGGTGGCCGAGTACCAAAGTCGCGAGTACCACCCTGCTTTTGAGGAGTACTGCGAAACCATTTATGAACTTCACGAGGACGACGTAGACGTAATTCAGGCACGTATCGCCGAACGTCTTGGAGTCTCACGCCCGGCGGTTTCAGAAATGATCCGGAGAATGGAATCGGAAGGTCTGGTTGAAGTTGACCGCACCGTGCGCCTGACCCCGTCGGGAATGAAGCTCGCAGTCACGGTTGTCAGACGTCACCGTCTCGCAGAGCGGCTCCTCACCGACATTTTGGGACTCTCCTGGGCAGAGGCCCACCAAGAGGCCGGGCGTTGGGAGCACATCATCTCCGACAACGTTGAGGCTGCGATCATTCGCCTTCTCGATGACCCAACCACCTGCCCGCACGGCAATCCAATCCCGGGCAGTGGCTACGAGGCCCCGGACACAATCGCATTATCAGCTCTGAACGTGGGTGCCGAGTTCACCGTTACCAGGATTCCAGAGGAACTGGAGTTCACCCCTGGCCTGCTCGAGTTCCTCGAAGATGCGTCCATTCAACCCGGCCATACCGGCACGGTCACGGCGTCATCTCCTGACGGCACCACCACCGTGGAGATTGAAGGTCGCCACATCGGAGTCGGTGCTTTTGCCAGTGACCGAATCCTGGTAATGAACGTCTGAGGTTCAAACGCTGAATGCCCCAACCGGCTGGTCATCTGGGTCATCGCTCGCCAGCACCTCTGGCAGGTCTCCGACATAAACGATGGTCAGCAACTTCGTGGCGCGGGTAAGAGCCACATATAGGGCCCGCATTCCTTGGGCTTCTTCAGCAATGATCGCCGCCGGGTCCACTACTACCGTTGCGTCTAGTTCCAGCCCCTTGACGATCCCCACCGGAACAACAGTCACCTGGTGGTTCAGGCCTTGTTCTATGGCCACGCCATGGTCAATTCCTGCAGCCGACAGAGCCTCTGAACAGTCGCTCAAGCGAGAGGCCGGACAGATGACAGCCACATTGCCGCTCTCAACTGCTGCCACTTCGTCCAGCACTGCATTAACCAGTGCGGACGCCAGATCGCTCTCCCAGTCGACGCGCACGACAACCGGTTTTCTGCCGTCCTGACGAACCGAACGTGGCGGCGTCAGCTCTGGAGCAGACACGGCCAGCACCCTGGCTGCTAGATCCATGTTGGGTCCGGGGATCCGATACCCAACGGTCAGTTCCTCGCGCCGCGGTTCTCGCCGAGACGGCAACAGCGACAGAATCTCGTTCCAGTCCGCATGGGCCCATGCGCCGGTGGACTGGGCGATGTCTCCTACAACCGTCAGCGAGCCGTTGAGAGAGCGCCGAGCGATCATCGCGAGCTGCATGGGCGAAAGGTCCTGAGCCTCGTCCACCACAATGTGACCGTAGGTGCGGATCTCGTCCTCGTCGCGTTTGACCTTACGAGGCTTGGGCCCCAATAGGGCTCGTGCCTCGTCGAGCAACGGCACATCATCGTGGGTCCATACAACGTTGTCGGCCGATGCCTCACGTTGGCGGTACAGAAGATCTATCTCACGCTCGGAGACCTTGCGACCGGCTGCTAGATGCAACAACGCCTTGGATCCAAATAGATCGTGCAACAGTTGCGCCGGCGTGAGCACCGGCCACATTTCTTCCAGCGCTGCTCGTACCGATGGCTCTCGACGAATCTGGCGCCACAACTCGTTGGGGTCGAGAGGTTGGCGAGCCGACTCGGCTAGGTGAAAGGCAACTTCTCGCTCCACGAAGCGCCGCCCGGCGTTGTGGTGGTGATAGCGGCGTCTGGCGTCACGAACAATCTCCTCTGATGTCGCTACGGACAACGCGAGGGTCTGCAGGCCCACCCCAACTCTTAGCGGCCTTCTAAGGGCACGCTTACGGTCCCGGACAGCCTTGGCGAGGATCTTCGACATGACAGCGTGCCCCTTGAGGCGTGCCACAGCATCGTTGTCTCGCCCCTTTACCCGAACCCCCTCTACAAGGTCTGCCAAAACGGCTAGCTCCACGCCGGCCTCACCGAGCGAGGGCAGCACCTGTTCTATGTAGGCGAGGAAGAGTCTGTTGGGACCGATGACCAGAACTCCCTGGTCTTCGAGTGGGAACCTATGCGTGTAGAGCAAGTAGGCGGCACGGTGCAGCGCTACCACGGTCTTGCCGGTGCCCGGCCCGCCCTGGACCACCATCACCCCTGGTAGCGGGGCGCGGATGATCTCGTCTTGTTCTCCCTGAATTGTGGCGACGATGTCGCCCATACGTCCGGTCCTCGCTGTCTCCAACGCACGGATCAACGAGCCGTGACCTTGCAGGCCAGCGCCTTCTCCCAGGTCGAGGGCGTGTTCTCCAAACAGCTCGTCTTCTATTCCGAGTAGTTGACGTCCCCTGGTGGAGAAATAGCGGCGCCGGGCAAGCCCCATTGGCACCCGACCTGTTGCCCGATAGAACGGTTCTGCCACCGGTGCTCGCCAATCAACCACAACCGGTTCTTGGTTTTCGTCCGAAACAGCGAGACGACCGATGTAGAAGGTTTCTGCGCCCACCTCTTGTTCCAGATCTATTCGGCCGAACAAGAGCGCTGCATTTCCAAGATTGAGGTCTTGGAGGCGATGGACCACCGTGTCGAAAATTACCTCTCGCTCAAAACGGGCCTGCTCGGTGCCACCCTTTCCCACTTCGACCATTCCCTTGAGCCGAGCGGCGGACGTGCGCGCCTGCTCAAGGCAGGCGTAGGCACGGTCTATGTAGGCCTGTTCGGCCGCCATATCGGGGTGGATGGCCATGTGGTGGCAGTTTCGTCGCTTCGTGAGAGGACAGGTAACCCCGTTTATGGGGATTAGCCAGCCTAGCCGCCGATCGTTATAGCGCAACGTTGCTAGTTTCAGGGTCGTGATCGTTGAGCTGCCGACTGAGCACGATGGAGTAGTGGAGTTCCGGGTCCACAGCACCACGGCGGACACAACCTCGCTCGTTTGGGCCAAGGGCGAGAATCTCGTGGCTCCAACCACAGGCGACATGGGACTAACAGCGAGCCTGCTTCCGAACATGCACAGAGGCGAGCCCCTATCGGTTGAGGGCACAGTAGACAGCGGCCTGCTGGAGAGCACCGAGGAGATCCAGGCCATCTTCTCCACGTGGGACCGTACCCGCCATGTCGAAGCGCCTTGGTACCACCGCACACCCGTGGAAGTGCAAGGAGTCCGGCCACAGACGATCAACTCGTCTGGGCCCGGCCAAGTCGCGACGTTCTTCACCGGAGGCGTCGATTCGTTCTATACCCTGCTCAAGCATCTAGATCGCATCGACGCAGTTGTGTATGTCCACGGATTCGATCTAAGTCTCCAAGACCTGCCTCGACGAAGAGAAGTCACCGAACGACTTCGTCTGATCACCAAATCGCTGGGGGTGGAACTGCTGGAGCTGGAATCCAACCTGCAGGCCTACGGGGACGAGCACGGCATTGGTTGGCCGGACTACCACGGTGCCGCGCTCGCAGCTATTGCTCATCTTCTCAATAACCGCTTCGGAACCGTGTTGATCCCAGCTACCCATACCTATTCCCACATGCAGGGATTGGGCTCGCATCCTCTGCTCGATCGACTGTGGTCCAACTCCACGTTGAAGATCGTGCACGACGGGGCAGATGCCACGCGGATGGACAAGCTGCGATTTTTGGCGGACCATCCGATCGCACGCGAGCACCTTCGGGTCTGTTGGGCAAACCTTGACCCCCAAAGGACCTACAACTGTGGGCGCTGCGAGAAATGCATTCGTACCGGGGTCGCTGTGAGGGTGGCAGGGTTGGATGGCCAGTTTCCAACCATTATTTCGCCATCACTAAAAGAGGTCATACAGGTCCCAGACATCGGTCGGGGTATCTATTGGAGCATGATGCGCGATGAACTTGTGGCCTCTGGAGCCAATAAGAAGCTGCGAGCCGCCTTGGACCTGGTGATCGCCCGTCGGCAGTTGAAGGTATGGAAATGGACCAGCCGGATCACCCCGTGAGCTCCTTGGCCCTGAGCGAAGCTCTGGCCACCAACGGATGGTTAACGGTCGATTCCATCCTTTCGCCTTCTCAGGTCGAAACAGCTCGTCTTGCGCTAGATGAGTTGTTTGAATCCGAGGCAGACATTGCAGATGATCGTGGGTGGCATAACGAGATATACAGAGTTAGCTACGCGATCATCGCCAAACACCCAGCGCTGTTCGAAATAGCGTTAAGGCCCAAGGTGGTCGCGCTCGCCAGAGACCTCATCGGAACAGACTGCGTCCTGGCTTCGGCCAACGGGATCGACATCATGGCCAACAGCACCGGCCAGAGGCTCCATCGGGACCATCGCGAAACCACTCCAGGACGAACCCTCTATCTGCACATTGTCTGTGCTCTTGACTCGTTTCGCACCGAGACCGGCGCAACTTTGGTAGTCAACGCAAGTCATCGTCAGCCGCTCGCCGAACGCTCACCCGACGAGATCTCAGCATCGGAGAAGACCCTCCGAGTCGAGGTTGCTCCGGGGGCTGCCGTGGTGTTCGACGGTTGCGTGGTACACGGCGCAGGGCCCAACTCGACCTCTGAGCGAAGAAGAGCGCTTCACCTGTTCTTCGCCAAACCGTGGGTGCAGCCTCATTGGGACTTTCCTGCAATGTTTGCCCACCGGGAGTCCGAGCTCACCGACGATCAGCGCCAGTTACTTGGCTTCAACAGCCGCCCACGGCGCTTCAACATCAAAGAACGCATCATCGAATCCTGATGCATCGAAGCGCCCGGCTCGACCAACTAGTTCTGGGAGATGGGTCAGTCGAAGGTGTTCGCCCCTAAGCACCTCGGCCGCTTCTTGAACCGTTGCGGAGGGGGCATCGCTTCTAACCCAACCCAGGTTCCGGTAGGTAGTGAGACGGTCGAACTCACCCAGCATCAAACCGACTCGTTTCGGGGTTGGGCACCAGCGCCAACCTGTCATCCGCAACGCTGGAGCGCTGTACACACGGATCTCAGGGTGGTGAAGCGCAAACGTGGCCACAACTCGCCTAGCTGCGAGCGGCCATGCAACACCAACAATCGAAGTGGCCTCGCAGTGCTCCAGAAGAGCAGCCATGCCCAGCGTCACGTTCTCACCGGTGTGCAGAGCCTCACGTTCGACAACCAGCCGTGACCGCTCAACTCCGGATGCCACGATGGCATCAGCGAACAGGTCCGACTCCGGACGCTCGCCGGAGCGGGAGGGGCCGCCTGTGATCAGAGCGAGTGGCGCAACGTTCAGTTGGAGAAGCGTTGACGCTGTTTGCGGGACACGAAAATGGCGACTTCCGAAACAGAAGATGGCATCCATCGAACTGTCCGGAAGCTGAGTCAGGTCGTCCTCGACCACCAGGTAGTTCCAGACAGTTCTGAAGGCCCGTCGTGCTTCAACGCTGATGGTCGATGAGCGCCAATCCCCGCGCGCCAAGGGTTCCCTCAAACTCATAGCAGCACTAGACGCTAGCGCACGAGTTGTTCAGATACCCGGGGTGGCTTATGTCCATGGGCTCCGATCGGGCAAACTCGGTCGCCGTGGATGAAGACCTGATCGCGGACCTGACTGAAGTCCCTGACGATCTACCTGAGCCGGTCGAGCGTTTTATCCATCGACCCATGGTTCGTGCGATCGCAGGAGGCTCAGCTCTGGCGGCTTCATTGCCTCCGTGGGGTTGGTGGCCCATGGCATTCGTGGGGATTGCTCTACTCGATCGGCTTCTGGCTGGAGCATCGTGGCGTTCACGTTTGTGGCGAGGATCTGTAGTTGGGTGGGTTCTGTTCTTCCCGACGATCCTTTGGATCTCACAGCTCACCGCACCCGGCTATGTGGTTGCCTCGTTGTTCTTCGGTGGACTTATCGGAATTGGCTGTATCGCCATACCGCCGCATTCGGGTAGAGGTTTCGCCCTGATCGGTATCTGGGTTCTGGTCGAATCGCTCCGGACCGCTTGGCCCTTCGGTGGAGTTCCGTTGTCGCTGTTGGCAGTCGGTCAGGTAGCGGGACCGCTGTGGCCCATCGCCCGCATCGGCGGTGTTCTCGCAATGGGGGCCGCCACCGTTGCCATCGGAATTGCGCTCAGCGCAGCTTTCGATCGCCACCACACCAAGACCGCAGCGTTCGCTCTGGGAGCGATTGCCCTAGTGGGTCTCTCGCTGGTGGCTCCGAGTGGCAATCCGACCGGCGAGAGGGTGGACATTGCATTCGTGCAAGGTGGAGGCCCTCAGGGGACAAGAGCCATCAACACGGACCGGCGCAAGGTATTCGAACGTCACCTCGTTGCAACCGAAGAGGTGCCACAGGGCATGGACATGGTGCTCTGGCCAGAGAACGTGGTCGACACAGATGGCGATGTTCAGGACTCGATCGAGGGCCGAGAGCTGGAGGATCTGGCGAGGCGAATGAATGCGCCTCTGTCGGTTGGCACCGTTGAGGGAGTGAGCGACGTGAACTTCCGCAACTCGCAACAGGTGGTCGATGCCGATGGCAACTGGACTGATCGCTTTGTGAAGGTGCAGAGGGTCCCGTTCGGGGAGTGGGTTCCGTTTCGGTCCTTGATCGAACGGGTAGCGCCCGACACGCTCGCTGCTCGGGACGCCACGATTTCCCACGAGAGCGGGCTATTGACCATCGGCGAAACGAAAGTAGCCACCGCCATCTCCTGGGAAGTTTTCTTCGGACACCGAGCACGTTCGGGGGTTGAGGCCGGCGGCGAGTTGGTCTACAACCCCACCAACGGTTCCACCTACACCGGCACGTTCGTGCAGACCCAACAGATTGCTTCTTCTAAGCTTCGGGCCATAGAAACCGGGCGGTGGCTGGTGCAGGTTGCTCCTACCGGCTTCAGTGCCTACGTCAGCCCCGTTGGAGACGTCTACCAACGCACCGGCACCAAGGAACGAGCCGTCGAGGTCCGACGCGAAGTGCCGCTGAGAGACGGGCTCACCTGGTACACCCGAAGCGGGGACATGCCGAGTCGCCTGATGGCCGTGGTGCTGGTCGGACTCGGCTGGGGACTTCATCAACTTGGGCGAAGAGGTTCCTCAAAACCCTCCGAGTCCGAGCTCACACCTCAAGCAGAAGGGTGACCGGACCGTCATTGACGAGCTCAACCGCCATGTCGGCACGGAAGCGCCCAGTGCCAACTTTGGCCCCAAGCGCTCGAAGCTCGTCGCAGAGCATTCCAATCAACGGCTCGGCTTGATCTGGACTCGCGGCCTTAATCCATGATGGTCGTCGGCCTTTTCTGGTGTCGCCATAGAGCGTGAACTGCGAGACCACCAGTATCTCTGCTCCAACTGCCCCCACGGACAGGTCCATTCGACCATCAGAACCACCGACGGGATCTTCGAACACTCGCAGGTTCCATATCTTGGCGGCCAACGCCTCGGCCTGCGTTGGAGCATCCTCATGGGTCACTCCAACCAGAGCAAGCAGACCTTTACCTATCCGAGCGGTTACGAGGCCTTCGTCAGGTCCGCTTTGGATAGTGACAGATGCGCTGTTCACCCGCTGCACTAGTGCTCGCATGGGGCGATCCTGCCACGTCTGACTCAGAGCAATGCCATACCTGCAGCTATTCCGTTGGCGATTGCCACTAGAACCAACAGTGCAGCGAAGGCTCGCAGCGATTTCTCGGGAGGAAGTCTGTGGGCGAAGTGAGACCCAACTCCAGAGCCGACGAGCATCGTCACGGTGAATGGGACGGCGATCTCCCAGTCCACCGCACCTAGGCCACGAAAACCGAGTGCAACCGCCGCGTTGCCCGCGATCACTACAAGTGATGTTCCAATGGCCACTGGCATCGACATTCCTAGGGCGAGGGTCAATGCGGGGACGATCACAAAGCCACCGCCCACCCCGAACAGGCCTGTGAGAAATCCAACTACGGTGCCAGCAGCAAATATCCGTAGCACTCCGAGCAGGTCCCAAGAACGGGCCTCGGCCCCGTCCTGGCCCATCGCTAGTTCCTCGCCCACTCGGGTGCACGACGGGCAAGCGGTGAGCATCCGATGCGCTGCCAACAGAATCAGTACCGAGAAGCCCGCCATCAAGACATCCGGGTTGATCCGTTCGTTCAAGTGGGCACCCAGCCATGAGCCACCGATACCGGTTGCCACGAATGCTCCGGCCGATCCCCAGCGGACACGGCCGTGGCGCCCATGGCCAATCGAGCCAATCCCCGCAGAGATACCTACTGCTACCAGGGAGGTAGCAGTAGCGGCTCCCGCGGATTGGCCTGCCACATGGACAAGCACTGGTACAGCGAGGATTGATCCCCCACCACCAAGAGCCCCAAGGGCAGCGCCTATGAGCAGGCCGAGACCAACTGCTACGAGCACTACAGCGAACAGCTCGAAGTGGCCCCGAGAGCACTGGCGCCTCCGCGGACATCTGAGACGTCAGCAAAGCCTTCAGAACAAAGCAGGGTTGCCGCAATTGCCGACCTTGCACCTCCGGCGCAGATGGCCACTACCGGACGGGTCGGGTCGAGCTCGGAGAGCCGTGAGCGCAACGCAGCAAGCGGAATATTCACGGCACCTTCGCCCACTGTTCCATCGAGCGGTGTTGATGTGATCTCACCCGGGTTTCTCACATCTACGATCTGAAGACCATCGACGAGGTTCGCTCTGCGACTTTCGAGTTCTTCGGCAGTGAGCCGAGACAGCCGTACGCCTCGTTGCGGATTGGATGCCAGGACGGCTTCAACATCAGGGAGCACTCCGACCACGTTGTCAAAGCCAATACGTGAAAGGCGAACCACCGCCTCGTGGATATGGGCCTGATCAGAACGAGATGGCCCAACCAGCACCACTGGAGAACCCACTGGAACCACACTGCCGACCTGTTCCGCGAATCGACCGCCAAGGCCAACCGAGATGGAGCCCTTGAGGTAACCGCGAGCCACTTCTTCTGGTGGACGGACATCTACGACCACGGCGCCGTTGGCCACGACTCGATCCAGAGCATCGAGGTCGAGCAAGCCAACTTCGGCACTCTCATCGAGGATTGGTCGGTCCTGACGATTGCCAACGGCCGCAGATACGAAATAGCCCGGTGCAGCTGGTTGATCCTCGGTGACCATTTCGACGAACTGGTCGATCGTCGTGTCCGCGGACATGACGGCGCGAAGCGCATAGTTGGATATCCGTTGCTCCCCCATGGTGGACACCGTCTCGGTCGAAAGAGACTTACCGCACGCAGAACCGGCGCCATGTGCGGGCAACAACAGGGTCTGATCGGGCAGTTCCATCAGCCTTTCCAACGATCCATAGAGCATGCGACCGAGATCATCAGCGCTAGCACCAAGTGATGCAAGCAGGTCAGGGCGTCCAACATCTCCGATGAACAGAGCATCTCCACTCAACACCGCTACCGGTTCTGCACCGGGTTCGGGACGCACAACCAGCGATATGGACTCCGGGGTGTGGCCAGGTGTGTGCCAAACCTCCACCTGTACTCCGGGCTGATCCGCCGATCCGAGGTCTATCACCTCCCCGTCGGCGAGCTTGCGGGATTCGAACTCGGTCTGGGCAACGGACCCGTAGGCGATCTCAGCTCCAGTAGCGGCAGCGAGTTCTAGGTGGCCCGAAAGGAAGTCCGCGTGGAAGTGGGTTTGTACAACGGTCTCGATCTTGAGACCTTCGGCATCAGCCGCAGCGATTATCTCCGATACGTCACGGCGCGGGTCAACCGCTATTGCCCTGCCGCTTCGTGCATCACCAACCACATAGGAGGCCAAGGACAGACACCCCAGATAGAGCTGTCGGATCACGACGTTTTGTGGCATACCAGCAATCCGCTCTCCCAGGGGAACGACCGAGGTGGTTGCGGGATCAAGGTTCAAGCTCATCAAGTATCTCCGGTTCTGAGATGGTCCTCAAGGTTTGGTTAATAGACTCAACACATACCCATAGGGGTATTATTCCACATACCATGGGAGGTACTCAGTTTCGGCGGACGTACTATGAGACGGTGCGTTTCCCAGAAGAGGTTCAAGATGAGGTGCTCGCCCGGCTGAGGCGAGCAGAAGGTCAGCTTCGAGGCGTTCAACGTCTCATCGAAGACGGCGCCGACTGCAAGGACGTAGTGACCCAGCTCACCGCCGCCCAGGCCGCCCTGCACCGGGCAGGGTTGAGGTTGATGGCTTCGGGCATGCGCCATTGCCTAGCAGACCCACAACGAGCCGAAGCCGAGGGCATGACACCCGAAGCAATGGAAGAGTTGTTCCTCAAGCTGCGCTAAATCACCACGCCACGCAAATAGAACGTCTCCACGCTTGACCGGATGGTCAAGCGTCCAGAATGCTAGTAGCTCCATGGCTTCAGCTGACCGACCTCTGCGCATTGCGCTGCTCGCCTACCGGGGTAAGCCCCACTGTGGTGGGCAGGGCATTTATGTGCGCCATCTCTCCAAGGCGCTAGTGGATCTCGGCCACAGCGTCGAAGTGTTCGGCGGCCCTCCCTACCCCGAACTAGACCCTCGAGTGAAGCTCACCAAGCTTCCCAGCCTGGAGATCTACAACGACTACTTCCCTATGCGCCAACCCGGCCTGTGGGAGCTGAAGAACTGGAAGGACTGGCTGGAGGTCTCAACCTTCACCCTGGGCACCTTCCCCGAGCCACTGGCGTTCACCATGCGCGCGTGGGACGAACTCAAGCACCGCAAGGACGACTTCGACATCGTTCACGACAACCAGTCACTCGGTTTTGGGCTACTGCTCATCGAGCGAGAGGGCCTGCCGGTCATCGCCACCATCCATCATCCGATCACAGTGGATCGACGCCTTGAGATAGAGCACGCACAGGGCCTGCTCAAAAAACTCAACCTCATGCGCTGGTACGCGTTTACCGACATGCAAACCGAGGTTGCGCGCAGACTCAAGCGAGTGATCACCGTCTCTGAGAACTCCTTCAAGGACATCAACGCGGACCACAAGGTCCCCACAGATCGCATGCACATCGTGCCGGTGGGCGTGGACCCTGAGTTGTTCCTGCCGGTAGAGGACGTCAAGCGCACTCCGGGGATGATCATCACCACCGCTTCGGCTGACGTAGCCATGAAGGGGCTGCGTTACCTCCTCGAAGCCGTCGCCAAACTCCGCACCGAGCGACCAGACGTGACCCTCACCGTTATCGGCAAGGCCAAGCCCGGCGGCGAGTCCGCTCGCACGATCGACGAACTCGGCCTTGCAGACGCGGTCACGTTCGTATCCGGTGTGGAGGATCAGCGCATCGTCGAGCTCTACTCCGAGGCCGAGGTTGCCGTGGTTCCGTCGCTCTATGAGGGTTTCTCGCTCCCCGCCATCGAGGCCATGAGCTGCGCAATCCCACTGGTTGCCACCACCGGTGGTGCTGTTCCAGAAGTTGTTGGCCCGGACAACGAAACGGCGTTCTTGGTTCCTCCCGGAGACAGTGGCGCTCTCGCATCCAAGATCGCCCATGTGCTCGACCATCCCAAGGTGGCCGCTCGAGTCGGCGCCGCTGGTCGTCAGCGGGTCATCGACCATTGGAGCTGGCGTCACACTGCCGAGCGCACTGTCGATGAGTACCGCGCTCTGCTCGAACAGCGCTGATCGGACTATTGCAACATGTTGACCGTTGACTTCGATCGGCTGGGCCTCAAAGCCGGAGACCTGATCTTGGACATGGGCGCCGGCGCCGGCCGCCACGCCTTTGAGGTATATCGCCGGGGCGCGCACATCGTGGCGTTGGACTACTCCCTCGCAGACCTGAAAGATGTGTCCGGTCTATTTGCCGCCATGGCCGATGCCAACGAAGCACCCGAGGGCACGTCCTGGGCAACCGTCAATGGAGACGGCACCCGCCTACCTTTCGGCGACAACACCTTCGATCACATCATCTGTTCCGAAGTGATGGAACACATCCCCGATGACACCGCGGCAGCCAACGAGCTAGCACGTGTGCTCAAACCCGGCGGCACCCTCGCGGTCACGGTCCCCACCTTCCTTCCAGAAAGAATCTGTTGGGCGCTTTCCGATGAGTACCACGCTCCTCACGTCCCCGGTGGTCATATCCGTATCTTCACCGAGGCCGAGCTGAAGAACCGTTTCATCACCGCCGGACTGGTACCGGTTGGATCACATCATGCTCACGCCCTGCACTCGCCCTACTGGTGGCTCAAGTGCGCGGTTGGCCCAACCAACGACACGAACCCAATGGTTCAGGCCTACCTCAAGTTGCTCACCTGGGACATCATGAAGGCGCCCAAACTCACTCGCTGGAGCGAGAAGGTCCTCAACCCTGTCCTTGGCAAGAGCTACGTGCTCTACTGCGACAAGCCAGTGGAGGTGGCGTCTAGATGACGAAGATCGTTGTTCCATCGGTAGACGGCGTGATCTCCAGCGCCGATGTTGGCGCCACCGTTGATGCCATCGCCGAATGGCAGCTTCCCAACGGCATGATCCCTTGGTTCCCCGGCGGTCATGCCGACCCTTGGAACCATGTCGAGGCCGCAATGGCCCTGGCTCTGGGTGGCCGGGTGAGCGAGGCCGAACGCGCCTACGACTG
>JAGQSI010000089.1 GCA_020439605.1 Acidimicrobiales bacterium
TGAATCGCCACATCGCATGACGCGCCCGCGGGCGCGTCTGATCACGAATACTCTCCATTTCGCCTGGGCCTGGGCCTCACTGCCGGCATTATCGCAGCCATATCGATGGCATGTGGCGTCCTGGCCTTTGTGTGGAACGCACAACTCGTGGGTATCGCTCTATTCGCGCTCGGGCTCACTGGACTGATCTGGGTATTGCAGAAACTCGAATCACAAAAACGGGTCTATCTCGCCAACTCTCGTGCCGCAGAGGCAGAACAACGTGCAAGATCCCAAAAGTTGGAGGCCGAGCAACAACTCGCAGATAGTCAGAGGTCTGCATACAAACAGCGCCAATCTGCGCTCCGTCAAGTGGAGGACGCAAGAGACCGACTCAGATCATTCCTGATGTCCATTGGCGTTACGAGCGTCGAGCAGGCGGGCATCCTCATTGAGCGAAACGAGCTCAAGGACAGGTTGGACCAACGCATCGCTCGAGCAACCAACAATCTGTCTCAAGCAACCGGCCAGGACCCGACCAGGACTGCACAGCTTAGGGACCTGCTCAGGTCATCGAGTCCGGACCAATTGCAGCTTGAGCTCGATCAGCTCAGTAAGACAACTGCCGAAGTCGACTCCCGTTTACGTGACCAAGCGCGTCAGCTAGCCAAATTGGAGGTCGAGCGAAGAGACCTGGAGAACTCAGCCGATATCGCAAATGGTCAACTTCGGGTTTGTGACCTCGAGACTCAACTCGCCGAGGCATACCGGAGGTGGGCGGTGGCCTTCACTGCGCACAACCTACTGACCTCAACGTTGACCAAATATCAACGTGAACGCCAGCCCGCGGTAGTCAAACATGCGGGAGGGCTATTCGCTCAGATCACATCGGATCGCTACGTGCGTCTAGAGGTACGCGACCGAGACATCTTCGCCATAGACCACAAGGAGCGGGATATATCCGCCAGCAGACTGAGTAGGGGAACGCTTCAACAGCTCTATCTCTGTATACGGTTTGCCCTCGCCTCCTACTACTGCGAAACCAACCGTCTGCCTCTACTTCTCGACGACGTGACTGTCCACGCCGATGACTACCGACTCGAGAGAGTCGCCGAGGTCATTGCTTCGGTGGCCAGCCAACACCAGGTGTTGTTGTTCACGGGGCGACAGGAGACCGTTGATCTCTTGGTCAAACACCAACCAGACGCACGCGTAATCACGCTCGGAGAGCCTCAGCGATCAAAGACGCCGAGCCAGTTGCTCGCCCACCTCGAGCCTGCGACGTAGCTGTGTAACTGTTGCTTCGGTGATCCGACCTACCCCGGACAATCGGTTCAACTCGGCATTGATCTGAGCATGGGTTTGGCCAGTCCTGCGCACCAAGGTTGCAACTATTTCCGCGTTCTGTTCGCGCAGTCGTCGCTTTTCTTCTCGGCGTGTTCGAGCTGCTGCTCCACCAAGCTCTATCCCCATATCTTCCAATGGACGCCGGTCGCCAGATAGAGGAGGAGGCGGGGCGAGTGTGAGTACCAGATTTGGGTCATCGTCGAGTGATGGATCGAGATCGTCGTCCACCTCATCACCATCAAAAGTGGCGTGTACCGATTGATCGGTTGCTACTGCCGACAAAGCTGCGAACAGTGACATCTGTTCCTCAGCACCCTCGTCCAGAGCAGCAGGGTCGCGCTCGGCACGTTCTTGATCTCGTTTGCGAAGCGAATGGCGTCGCTGATCCGCTATCTGAAAGGCCCGAGAACGTAGACGGGGATCATCGGGGATGAACAGGTATGCCTTCTGCCCCTTCACGCCTGGAACCCACCGCACGAAACGACCTACCGCCTGACGGAAGAACAGCTCTGTAGTGGTGGTAGTGGCATACACGCCTACGCGAAGACGTGGAATATCCACGCCTTCAGACACCATGCGCACCGCAACCAGCCAAGGAGTGGTGCCAGCCGAGAATTTGGCGATGCGATCCGAGGCATCAGGGTCATCAGAGGTCACTACCGTTGCCTGCTGGCCGAATCGATCTCGCAGAATCGATGCGATTCCACGGGCATGATCCTGATCTATGGCGATTACCAGACCACCCGCGTCAGTGTGAGTCTTACGGATCTCGTCGAGGCGCCCGACCGCTTCGCGCAACACCGTAGGAAGCCATTCGCCTTCGAGCGACAGCGCAGTACGAAGGCGCTGCGATGACCGCACCTGATCCAACGAGTCGTCGAATGAGGCCGACTGCAACGAACCGTCGGGGGCAGTCCATTCCATTTCCCCTCCGGTGCGAGGGAAATAGACGGGGCGTACAACGCGACCGTCGCCCAATGCGTCGCCGTACCCGTATTCGAAGTCAGGGGCCGCTTCATCAAGCACGTAGCGAACAAACGGGATCGAGTTGGTATCACTCCGAAAGGGAGTACCTGAGATGGCGAGGCGACGAACCGAAGGGGTGAACGCTCTGCGCACCGAATCACCCCATGCCCTGTCATCTGCGGCGTGGTGAATCTCATCGAAAATCACAAACGCGTCTGTTGAAAGGGAGGCGAGAACATCTGCGGAGGACGCAACCTGCTGATACGTAGTGACAATTCCATGCATGTCCGAAGGAAATTCACCGTCGGATGGGGACCATGCGGGGTCGAGGTGAAGGGCAAATCGTGCGGCAGCTTTTGCCCATTGGACCTTCAGGTGCGCCGTAGGTGCCACAACTATCACTCTGCTGCGGGGGCGCTCGGAGAGGACATGGCGAGCAACGGTGAGCGCGAACGTGGTCTTACCGGCCCCAGGAGTAGCAACCGTCAAGAAGTCGTCCTGGCCTGCGGCCACGTACTTCTCGAATGCCGCCTTCTGCCACGGCCGTAACCGGATCGACCGGGTCACAGCGGATTCATTTAGGAACTGACCAAAACATCGGCTCCAAGACTAGCGATCGCGATGTCACGTTTGGACTGTCTGATTATGTGCTGGTCAAGTCCTGAGGTGAGATAGGCCATTGACAGTCCCGAAACAGGATCTCCGAAGGCGATCTGACCTCCAGCGCCGGGGTGACCAAACGAACGCGGGGACGCCACACGCCCAAACCCACGAGATCCACCAAATCCGTCGTCTCCGGCAACCACCAATCCGAGTGATCTACTTGCGGGAATGCCCATCATGTCCGGCAGGTTCATCCGAACTCTTTGGGTCCCTTCCTGAAGGATTTCATCGGACCAGAGTCCACCCGGGTTACGCATGAACCCCTGGTACAGCAAGGCGAGGTCGCGTGCGTGATAGATGCCGCCCCCGCCGGGAACGCCGAGTTCACGGGCGGTTGGATCATTCAAGGTGAGAAGCGCGTTGAGTGCGACATCTGGGGGCAGAACCTCCGAGATATCGATACGAATACCAAAGGTTGCTTCCATCTCGTCAGGGGTCGGCACTTCGCCAACGCCTATACAGTCACCGATGTTGGCTTGATCCTGCACTGCGATACCCAGAAGTCGTGGCAACCCAAGTGGGCGGGTCACCAGTTCCTCGATGGCATCGGTGTGGGTCATTCCAGTGATGATCCCTGCGATATCGGCGAGCACCCAGTGCCCTGCAACCGGGTGATAGACGAAACTGGTGCCCACCTCTGCGGTTAGACGCCACCGACCATAGCCCTGTCGTCTCAGTTCCAGGGTCTCACACTTACCCGGCCCAAGAGGTGCCCAGGGAAAGCCACCTGTGTGGGTCAGCAGGTTCTCGATCGTGACGACATCTTTGCCGTTGGAAGCGAACTCGGGAATGTACTTGCAAGCTGGCGCTTCAAGGTCCAACTCACCTGAATCAATCAGTCTCCAGATTGCACCAGCGATGAGCGCTTTGGTGGTGGAGAAGCCGACAAAGCGGGCATCTAGGCCAACGCCGAAGCTGGCCTCTATGACCACTTCCCCATCGAGGGCAACGGCAACCGCAGCTGCAGGCAGCAGGCCTTCGTCCACCTCTCGACGAGCCCGAGCCAAAAAAGCATCCACCTTGGCTTGATCCAAGCGTGGGTCATCTGAAATCACGATCTCTTCCACTGTCAGTTCCCTTCGATCTCGAGACACGATATGGCACCTTCCATTACGCCTGTGCGAAATGCCTTCACCCTGTCGAAACCGGGGCCTTGACGATCACGATCCGACGCGGAACGAAACGACAAGAGTGCCGAAACTCCCTCGTCTAGATCGCCGGGCGATAGGACCAGATCAAAGGCCGAGGCACCGGTTTCGTCTGGCAATAGGGCCTGTGCCCAGGCTCCGGCGAAACAATCCCCTTGCAGTGTTGCGGCTACTTCGTTGTCTGCGGACTGAAGCTGGTCGGTTACGTCTAGGCCGTATTGCGTTGCGATGAGCGTGGCGACGCCGAAGTCTCCGTTCTGTTCATAAAGAGCTGGGAAAACCGACCCGACTTCGAAGGCAACAAAACGATCCGGAATACAGACGAATAGAACGAACTCGCTGACCTCCTCGCCGTTGCAGCTCGGGTTATCACCGTCCTCGAAGGCCACCGGTTCTCCCATCGGATTCCACTGCTGCCCGTCAGCTATCTGGGGTAGGGCTTCACTCCAGAAGGAATCCAGGGCAGGGAATGTGAGATCCAAAATGTCGTCGCTGTCCTGTGAGGTGGACAAGGGCAGGTCACCGCCCGTTTCGAACTCCTCAACAGAAAAGGGCCACTGAAATGCCATGGGGTCCTCGGCGTCGAACATTGCGCAGCGCGATGGTCCGTGCTCGAATCCGTCTTGAAATGCGCCGACACGGTCGAAGCCAGATCCGTGCGCCATTGGGTCATCGGCGGTTCCACCAGGGGCATCTCGAAGCGACAAGATGCCAGCTAGAGCCCGATCCAGATCTGTTGAAGTCAACTCGAACGCTGAGTCCTCCCGCTCCATCAGCTGCGAGCTCCAGGCCCCAGCAAAGCAATCTGCCTGAAGTTCAAAAGTGACAGAGGGCGCCTCGAACTCGCTGCGCGCCTGAATGACGTGACCCCACTCATGGGCGATGACAACCGCGGCGGTGAACGCTCCATACTGATCAGCTAGCTCCACCATGAACTGTTCTTGATCCCACACCACCGCATCGCTTGGAGGGCAGTAGAACGCATTGTTGAGCAGTTCGCTGATGTCATTGCCAGCGCACGGGATACCTGAGGGATCGGTAGATGAATCGATCGCGAAAAGGCCACCGCTCAATGGTTTGTAGGGCTCGTCGTAGATCTGCGGGTACTGCTCCTCCCAGAATGTCTCTAGGTCAACCACCGCATTTGCGATAACACGGTTGAGTTCTGATCCGTCATCGCCAACTATCTCCACGTTTGCCTCGGGAAGCTCAGGCAGGGTTGTGGATGTAGTGGTGGTTGCCCTTACCCCGCCTCCTATCACCTGGCCACTGTGGTTGGATCCTGAGCTCGCGCTGGGTCCGGTCTCACCGGCTTGGACGCCACATGAGCCAGCAAGCAGCACAGCTACCACGCCAAGCAGTCGGGGCAGAGATTTGGACGAAGGCTTCATCTGCCTGTCTCCCATGTCTAGAAGGGACGTAACGGACCCGATGGCGGGCTGTCGGGTAAACCTCCCGACCCAGGTGGGCTTGGAAGGTTAGGTGGAGTTGGCGGAGTTGGCGGACCAGGAAGCTCAACATCGCGGGGATCGTCAACCGCATCCGGCTGCTTGTCGAGCGAGGGAGCCGGCGCAGAATCGGGTGCTACCGCTGCGGGCGCCACATATGAGGCCGCTAGATCCGCCTCGAACAGGCGCCAGGACGGCACCTCGACAAGACGGGCAAACAATGAACCGGGGAACTGGCTTCTCCTGGTTCTGAGAACCTCGATCGAATCGTTGTAGAAGCTGCGTGCTGTGGCCACCGCCTCCTCAGCATCTGCGTAACGGTGCTGGAGATCAAGGAACACCTCGCTCGCCTTGAGTTCTGGGTAGGCCTCCGCCAATGCCACCGTCGAACTCGCGGCGTGACGTTGAGCAAGATCGGTGGATTCAGCACCTGAGATCGTGGCATCGTCTGGAAGCTTCTCAACAGAAGGTGGCGGCGCCGGGATCGAGCGAAGCTCTGCCACCAACTCCTGCACCCTGAGTTCATGAGCGTTGAACTCTTCCACCACAGCAACCAGTTTGGGAACCAGTTCGCTACGACGTTGAAGGCTCACGTCGATCAGAGACCATGCCTTTGCCGCTTGTTCCTTGACTTCAATCTGGCGGTTGTAGTTCCTCTGGAGGACAAGCAGGAACAGGATGAACAACTCGGCCAGAGCAACACCGACAACCCAACCCCAGCGAACCTCGTCGTGCATCGAAGTGCTGATACCGCCCACGAAGAACCCGGACAGGACCATACATGCCAAGCCCAGACCAAATGCTGCGAACTTGGCTGACTTTGCAACCTGTGCCTCGGATTTGGTGGTGACGATCAGTTCTTCTTCTCCACCCACGAACTCAAGGCCGGGACCTTCCATACGCGGTCGAGCGGTCCCGAACAGATACAGCGGAGAACCAACCTCGATCACATGCTCTGTGATGCGTTTCTTACCGGGCAGGTTTGATATCGGTGATGCGGAGTCAACCTTGAAGTCGAACAAACCACTCTTGTGGTGAGGGGGCTCAGAAAAGGAACGGTCCTGAAGCGAGTAGTGACGTTCTAGGTTGTCTTCCCCAACGAGCACCCACTGTCGCAACTGCCAGAGCGAATAGGGAGGGTTGAAGCCGGTCCCGATGCGTTCTTGGATCGACTGTCTGGGCCCGAGCTTGGCCATGCGAGGTCGTACCAAGACCTTTCCGGTTTCGTCGGCTATCCAAAACGGCGCAGCGGTCGAACGCTTCTCGATCGTTACCCAACTCGAGTCGTCACCCTGCTTCTTGTACTCCTCAAGTTCCCAGCTGAACCAGACGCACGGGGTCTGCGTGAAAGGAGCACGCAACGGCTCATACAGCGCTTCGGCGGTCCCAACCACCTCGTTGCGGCCAACGAATACACCACGACACTTGGAGGTAGGAGTGTCATCGATCGCCCACTTCTTTCGCCACGCCGACAGGCTCATCACCCCGAACAAGACAGCTAGAGCGAGAGAGATCAGCAACCACATTTCGTCGGGTCTATCAGACCCTGGAAGCCTCGCGGCGCGATCCCCCGGATTCGGTTCAAGGTAATTCTTGAGTTATTTGGTCGGGAATTACTTCTCTTGCCGGTATGTTGTAGATCGACAGTTAGAAAGCGTTAGTAGAACGCACCAAGAATCCAAACGGAAGGACCCCAATGGCCACCCTGCGCCTAGGCGACATCGCCCCAGATTTCACTGCCGACACCACCGAAGGCTCGCTCAATTTCCATGCCTGGAAGGGCGACAGCTGGGCAGTGTTGTTCAGCCACCCCAAGGACTACACACCAGTTTGCACAACAGAGCTCGG
>JAGQSI010000090.1 GCA_020439605.1 Acidimicrobiales bacterium
CCAAATCGATATGCCCTCAGGTCTGTCTCAAACGATGCCAGACCTAGAGCTGCTGCGAGGCCCAAAGCGGCAGCCACAGGGGCGAGAACCACTTCCGGTGCCGGGAGATGGATTGGCAGGTGTCCATTTTGAGCTGCCCACAAAACACCCCAGCCGCCTACAGCCACCATCCAGGCCCGCACTGCCCACTCGAGGCGCCATGAGCGTCCGATGAGCACGGGCAGGGCTCCTGCGAGCAAGAAGGCCCACCCGAGCGGCGGTGCACCCCAAGGGCCGGTCTCAAAGCGAAGGATCTCACCGAGCGTCAGCGCAGTGTTGACTGTGCTGGAGACGCCAGCAATGGATTCCCAAGGCGATGGTCCCTTCGCAATGTCAAGTGCCCAAGGTAGGTGAAGGGCGAGCGCCAAGCCCACCGATCCAAGAGATGCGACGAGCATTCTGGCGAGACCCACAACCCGAAAACACAGAATGGATCCAAGGGTGAGCGCCGCAGCCAACCCCACCGTGATGACAAGTACAAATGGGACAATGGAACTGACCAGAGCCAAGGTCAGTGCCAAGCCAAACAGCGACTGGAGGGCCGAACGACGCGGCAGCGTGGCGGCCAACTCGTCTGGTTCTGCGCCGAGTGGCCCGAACGGCGCAGCGCCCGAAGCGCGACCCAACCCGAGGATCAGCCACGGAGCAATTGCATAGGTGAGCAGGCCCGACCACGATCCCGACGCCAAAGCGTTGTAGGGCACAGGTATTGCGAGATACACGGCGAGGCTGGCCACGCTTGCGCGTCTAGAACCTATTGGCTTAGCCATCCGCCACGCGCCCAGCGCCCCAAGTGGCACGGTTCCGATAATCAGAACAGTGCGAAGTAGACCCGTCGCACCAAAGAAGAGGTAACCCAGCACCCCGAGCACCAACTGTCCTGTTGGCTGAGCCCCACTAGAGCCCAATCCGCTTCTTCTCCAACCACTCCACCATGTCGATAGAAGGTCTCCGGGTGAGGAGCCGAACCGTGCGAACTCCCCGATTTCTGGGATGCCACCGGTGATGAGATCCCGGGAACTCATCAGCACCAAACAAACCAACGCGATTGCGAAGGTGACAGTGAGCTGTCGACCGCTATCTCGAAGGGAGCCAGCTAGATCCCGCGATGAGCGAGAAACCGTCCTGACACTTTGCTCTCGGCGGTTGGTCTGCGTACGGACGAAAGCACTGAAACGTGCAGAACCTCTGGCCTGAAGGTCTCGCACCTCATGATCTGAAACAGTTCGATGTGACGCTAGAACTTTTCGTCTTTCTCGGATGGTCCCATGTCGCCGAAGGTTCCACGTCCAGGCCCCGAAGACTGCTCGGGCCTGGCCGATTCTGCCTGTCACCAAGCAATAGAGCGTCTCGACAACCGCAAACAGCAGGGCTTGGGGTACAACTCGAATCCGATGCCAGAGTCCGTAACAAACCAGAGTGCTTCTCAGGCGCGCCTGCGCAGATCGAGCCGGGCGGTCTACTAGTGGTTCACGGTCGTCGTGGCTATCTATGTGGCGTACTGCGGTTACCGGAGCGACGAGTACCCGTGCCCCAAGTACATGGGCACGCCAGCACAGATCTACATCGGAGCCAGGGCCGCTCAGATCAGGGTCATATCCGCCTAAGGCGTCAAAGAGATCTGAACGTATGACAGTGCAGCCACCGGGGATTGCAAACACATCGCGAATAGCGTCGTGCTGCTCCTGATCTAGCTCTCCACGCTCATTCAGTGGCGCAATCGCACCGCTCTTGTCCACGCCTAGGCCCACCTGCAATAGACGGCGAGGTTCATCCCATTCGACGAGCTTTGGACCGATTATCCCTGCGTTCGAGCGAAATGCTTCCTCCACCAACGAGCGAAGCGAATCAGGCTCTAGGGCAACGTCATCGTGTAACAGCGCGTAGAACGCCGCTCCTTGGACCAACTCCGATATCAGATTGAGCGCCGAGTTGTAACCAATATCCTCACTGACGTGATGCACCCTGGCTTCTGGTAGCACCTGGGCTATTCGAGCGGTGAGGCCCGGATCGCTAACCAGGTCTAGGACCAAGACAGCCATGTTGGGATAGGTCTGGGCACGCAAGGACTCAAGCGTCTGCTCAAACCATTCACCGGGGTCTTGGGCTACGAGAACCGCTACTAGCGGAGGAGCCTCGCTGACCTCAGCCGTCGGGTCGGCGATCCCCACCGACGGAGTTACTGCATCCACGATCCATTGAGAGTACCGCCTCCAGTCCCCCAAACCCGACATACCCCCAGTAGTGAGACCTTCGTCACGAAACACCAAAAGTGCTTGCAACTGTTATGCAAAGTGCGTAACGTAGATAGCACTTCGGGTGCGGAACGCACCAGATCAGATCCCCCTCTAGAACTAGGAGCCTCCAATGGCCGACCTGACCCTCGACACCCTGACCGACACCGCCCGCGACGCTTTCTACATCGCAGTTGGCGCTGGTGTCATCACCTTCCAGAAACTCCAGGTTCAGCGCGTAGAGCTGACCAAGACCATCAACTCGCAGCTCGACGAGGCAAAGGGTTCTGCTGACAAGAGCATCGCCACCGCCAAGGACTCACTCGAGAACGTGACCGAACTGGTCGAAGGTCGGGTCAAAGAACTTGAGGAGCGTATCGCTGGCATCGAAGGTCGCCTTGAGACCATTCTCACCCAGCTGGAGGAGAAGCTTCCCGAGCAGGCCAAGGACTTGGTCAAGCAGGCTCGTGAGCTCGTCGGCCGCGCCGCTTAGTTAACCTGCGCTCCGGCGCATTCCTTACACCACTGCAACGAGGGACCCCAACGCGGGTCCCTCGTTCGCGTCCGATTATCCTTTGTCACCAATGACTGACACCGAAGAGGTCCTTCGCTACCTCCATCAGGCCAAGCAACGCGTTGAGGGCGGATCCACCCAGCCCAGCTCCGGCGAGGAAGCCGTGCGATATGCACGCCATCGTTTGGAAGAGGCGCTCCCCCACGCCCACGCCGGCAGCGAGATTCCCGCTGACGCCCGTCTACGGCCAGTGAAGAACGCAATGCTGGGAGCTGTCCGCCCAGTTACCTCCCACCAGGCGCCGTTCAACACCGCGATTCTCCAAGCCCTAGATGGCGCAACCGCAGCCATAGAGTCCATGGTGCATCGAGTTGAGCTCCAGGATCATCACGGAGAGCGCCTGAGCGCAGGTCTCGCCACCGCTGAGATCGCTCTCGACGAAGTGATCGAAGATCTCAACGCGTTGCGCCTCGATGTTCGGTCACATCTAGAGAGCTTCAGCTCCACTCTCGAAGAACTACGCGCCAGCGTCGATGAGGCCAAGTCCATCGCTGCAACAACTCGTGCCCAACAAGAAGTCGTGCTACGCATCGCCCAAGAAGCCCTGAGTGCTCAGGGATTCACGGTGGAACACTTGAGCGAACTCACGCGAGAGCTCGGCTCTGGGTATGAGAGGCTGTATGAAGACCTCGAAGATACGTTCAGAGGCTCACTCGAATCGGTTCGTGCCAGCCTCGAGCCCTACCTGGAGGACCTCGCAGCAACGAAAGTCGAGGGAGACATCGTTGATGTGGGCTGTGGCCGAGGTGAGTGGCTCAGCTTGCTCAAGGACCATGGCATCGCCTCCTACGGCGTTGATACCAATGAGGTCGTTGTCGAGCGATGTGTCGACGCCGGCCTAGACGTGCGCCATCAAGATGCCTTGGTCCACCTACGCACCATCGAGCCCGGCTCACTTCGAGCAGTCACCAGCTTCCACGTTGTCGAACACCTTCCGCTTGATGTTCTTGTCGGACTAATCGATGCTGCACTGATCGCGCTGGCTCCTGGTGGAGTCCTGATCTTCGAGACACCCAACCCAACCAATCTCAACGTGGGCGCTGCCTCGTTCTACCTAGACCCAACCCACCTCAAGCCACTTCATCCGCAGTTCCTTGAGTTCTTGGTCAAGCAACGCGGTTTCACCACCGTCGAGGCCCGCTTCTTGCACCCGAGCAACGAACTCGACCTGAACGTAGACGATCTCGCCGCTGGAGGAACCCGAGACAGAGCTCAAGGGATTGTGGATCGCATCAACTGGGCATTTGGCGGCCCAATGGACTTTGCGATCGTCGCCCACAAGGCCACCTCGAGCGAAGCCTGAGCCGTGAAGAGGCCACTTCGTATCGCATTTCTCAAACCCGACCATGGCGTCAACGGCGGGTTGGAGGCGGTTGTAGCTCAACTGGAACGTGTGGCAAGACAAGACGGCTACGACGTGTCACGCCTGTCGGTGGACATGAGACCCACACACGCAAGGGTTGCGGACCTGGACATCCCCCGCCATGTCTGGGATAACTCACCCGAGTATTTCTCCTATCTCGCTGCATGGGACCGCTTCGAACTGCTCGATACCCGCCGCTTCGACGTGGTGGTGTCCACTCAGCCACCATCGTTTGCTGTCAACCATCCCCGCCATCTCGCGCTCTTCTACCACCATCACCGTGTCTACTACGACCTTGCAGACACCTATCTAGAGGCTGGGTATGTCTCCGATGCGTTGGTCCACGCCGAAGCAACCGCTCTCATCCGAGAGCTCGACCAACCAGCACTCGAAGACGTTGGTTGGTTTCTCGCCGGGTCCCAGACCGTGGCCGATCGGCTCAAGCATTTCAACGATCGAGACAATGTCTCGGTCTTTCATGCCGGGCTGATAGTGGGCCGTGAGCTGCCAGCACAACCACCGAAGCCAAACCCAACCAAACCAAGCGTTCTCACCGTTGCTCGCCACGAGTTCCCCAAGAGAGCAGAGCTTGTGGTGGCGGCTGCCCATTTACTCAACGACACCACAGTGTCCGTCGTTGGCAAAGGTGGACGCGAGGGTTGGCTTCGCCATCTCGACAACCAGTTCGCCAGAGCGCAGCTAGATCCTGCAACGGTTGATCCGAGGTCCTTGTGGTGCACAACCGGGCGCGACCTTCCTTCCTCGGTGGGTGTATTGGCCAAGCCGTCCTCAAAAGTTGAGTTGTGCGGACGTCTCTCAGATGACGAACTCACACAGAGATACAGCGAAGCCACATGTGTGGTGGCGCCAGCCTTCGACGAGGACTATGGCCTCACCGCCATAGAGGCGATGGCCATGGCAAAGCCGGTGATTGTGTGCAACGACGGCGGCGGCCTCCGAGAACTTGTGGATCACCAGGTGACAGGATTGGTTGTCGAGCCCACACCGAGCGCTATTGCCGAAGCGATCGAGCGGCTCACCGCTGACCGCGACCTAGCCGCCGAGTTGGGTGCCAACGGCCTCATCAAAGCCAACGAGCTCACATGGGACAGGGCAGCTGATGAATGGCGACTCGGGCTAGAACAGGTGTTGGCATGAAGATCGCAATAGTTGGACCTTCGCCTGTGCCGTTCACACGCGGCGGCGCTGAACGCGCTCTGTGGGGCATCCACGACGCGATCAACAACCTCACCCACCACGATGGCGAAGTCATCAAGCTCCCCGTCAACGAGTCAACTTTGCCGGGCATCGTCGAGGCCTACGAACAGTTCTCAAAGCTTGATCTGTCCCATTTCGACCAGGTGATCACGGCCAAATATCCGGCGTGGATGGTGGAACACGAACGCAAGACAATTCTCATGTTTCACGTTCTACGAGGGTTATATGACACCTACCACCTGACAGGCCAGCCTCTAGTAGTAGATCGTCCCAGCGATCCCGTCTTCGCAATGATGCACCTCATGCGCACCAACCCTGCGCACCGTGGTGCACTACCGGAGTTCTTCGAACGTTTCTCCAATGCTCTCAAAGAACTCGGTGCAGGCCACCGCGATCTTGAGTTCCCCGGACCCTTTGCCCGTCTTGTCGTGCATTGGCTTGACGGAATCGGAATGTCACCGAGCGAAGTGGCTCAGTACATGGCCATCTCCAAAACCGTGGCAAGGCGTAGCGGATACTTCCCACCAGCGGTCACTCCAAAGATCGTCTATCTGCCCGGGGAACTTCCTGCCACTGGCACTTCGGACGTCGAACTACCTGAACAGTCCCAGCGACCTGACCACCCCCTCGACAACTACCTCTTCACTGTTTCTCGTCTCGATGGCCCCAAGCGTATTGATCTGCTCATCGAGGCCATGGGCTATGTCTCCAACGATGTAGATCTTCGCATCGCCGGAACAGGTCCGCTTCGCGAGGACTTGGAACAACAAGCATCAGATAACCCCAGGATCAAGTTTCTCGGGTTCACCGCTGACGAAGATTTGCCCGGCCTTTATCGAGACGCGCTTGCAGTGCCGTTCATTCCCCAGGACGAAGATCTCGGGCTGATAACACTCGAGGCCTTTTCTCAGGCCACACCCGTTATTACCTGTACAGATTCGGGGGGCCCAACCGAGTTTGTCCGCGACGGAGTTACCGGTTTGGTGGCCGAACCAAACGCAGCATCGCTCGGAACAGCCATCCAACGTCTAGTTGACGATCAGGACCTTGGCGTCGCAATGGGCCTAGCCGGCCAGGAGCGTGGAGCCAAGGTCACATGGGAGCAGCTTCTCGTAGACCTGCTCGGAGATGATCGCTTCACCGACGAGGACAGACAGCGCAGTGCGAAAAAGGCAGCCACTGTCCAAGCAGAGCGTCCAAGAAGTCCCCACCGGATAGTGGTACTGACCACCTTCGCAATTAATGATCCAGGCCACGGTGGTCAGCTACGTGCCCGCAATCTCTATGGGGAACTCGCCAGGTATCGCCCGGTCGAGATCGTTGCACTTGTCGAGGATCCCTCGGCTGCTGGCTTTCTCCAGATTGATGAGAATCTGACCCAGTTGACCGTGGCTAGAAGCCGTGAGCACCACGCCATGGGCCAAGAGAAAAGTGCTGAGGCCGGGCTACCTGTCACCGACCTGGTCGCGGGCACAGATATATCTCTCACACCGGCCTACCTGGACGCTGTTAGATCTAGCGCTGAGGGTGCGAGCGCCGTGCTGCTCGCCGAGCCTTACCTTGTTTCGGTTGTCGAGGAACTCGGCTTGGATCTACCAGTCCTTTACGACGCTTACAACGTCGAGGCAACCCTCAAAGCAGAGGCGTTCCCGCAAAGCAACATCGGCAGAGAATTGCTCAACCAGGTTGTGGACTTCGAGAAGCGGGCGCTTCAACGCTGCGCTCTGATCACCGCCTGTTCGAAACAAGACGCAGATGAGCTAGCTCAGATCGCCGGCCTCGAAGCGGGCTCGGTGGTCGTGATTCCCAACGGCACAACAGTCGGAATCGAGAAGCCCGATTTTGCCAAGAGATCCGAACTGTCCAAACGGTGGCGTCATCATCGCTGGCTAAGCGGCAGTTCTAAGCCCGAACGCAAACATATAGCGGTCTTCTTCGGCTCCTGGCACCCTCCGAACCTAGATG
>JAGQSI010000091.1 GCA_020439605.1 Acidimicrobiales bacterium
ATGAGCGATACCAGATGTATCGCTACAAACCAGATGGTCATGGCTGCCAGCCAACGATGGACGCTAAGAAGCCACTTTGGTCGTCTTTGATTGGGAAATGCCTTGGCGGAAAAGACAATTCCCCAAAGCACCGACGCTGTCAACATCAGCCAAGCCACAAGACCCGAGGCCCGTGTCATGAACCACCATATTTGTCCGTTCATCTCCTGGGCTCCGCTCGCTCTTCGACTTCAACCGCTGTCTGAAAGTCCGGGGAAGCGAGAATCCGTCCATCTGAACAGTGGGCGACCAAACTCAAACCATGCGCCTCGCCATATGAGATGGCCTCATCAGAGCCCACCCCAAGCGCAGCCGTCGCATGAATCTCAGCTAGCCAACCATTTGGTGCTACCACCGTCACCGAGGTGAGATCGGTATCGGAACATCTAGCAGTCCTCGGATCTATCTGATGATGACGAAGCTCCCCTCCAACCCGCCAAGTCCGGGAGCGAGTGCTCGAGGTCGCGACCCCACCACCATTTAGCGCCAAACGGCAATAGATCTGATCTCTCACTTCAGGATCCTCAACGTCGATCAACCAACCAGCCGCGTCCGGCGGCTCCCCGTGGCAGGAAATGTCCCCTCCCACAGACACAAGAGCACCAGCCGCTCCAGACCCGATCAACATAGAAACCGCTAAATCCCCAGCAAGGCCTTTGCCAATGCCTCCGGCATCGAGAACCAAGCCCGCTGGGACATTGACCGTGTTGTGGCGATAGTCCAGTTCGAGGTCAAACAGGCGCGACCCAACTGCGATCGTGGGTGGAGATTGAACACTGACCTTGGTCGGATCCTCGATGCTGCACACGTAGCCCGCATCGGTGATGGCTCGCAGTTGAGTTGGGTCAAAGCGACCGCCGCTGAACTGATAGCCATCTACCATCACTTCAAGCAGCGTCAAGGTGTAGGGATCGACTCTGGGGTATCCGCCTCCAGCCGCACCGAGTCGACTGATCACACTTATATCGCTGTCAGCACGAAAACGGGTCCATTTGCTCTCCAGGTGAGCCAATAGCGCCACCGCCTCACCCATGAGTTCATCTGAATCGACTCCAGGAGGCAGCGATGGATCCTCAAACACGGCAATGGCATGCACGCTGCTAGCCATAGCCCGCCACCGATGCTCAACGACTCGCATTGGTTCTTGCCGTTGGGACCGGAGCTGGGGCTGAGTCCACTTGAACTGTTCGAACAACCGGCCGGGCACTGAGCATCACCTTTGATGGTTGCGTTGTGCTGACGGTACCTGCCGATGGTGGCGCGTACTGCGGCACCACCCGCACGGCGTTCGGCACAGACCCCGACGTGGTCGAAACCGGCTGAGACTGATTGGGGATGCTCGCAGCGTCGTGCCCCATAAACCCAACCAGAGTGAACATGGTTGCGAGGCCCAGACCGGTCGCTGCCACCTTTGTGGCGACAGCCTCAGATCCCTTCTGGCGAGACTTGCGCTCAGTCATCATCATCATGTCCTTCGTAATGCGATTCGTCGCCCTTGTCGTCGCCATGTTCGCCCTTGTCGTCGTCATGTTCGCCCTTGTCATCGTCATGGTCATCGCCGGAGCGGCTAGCCGTCGTCGAATTGCCGCTCGGCACCCGTTTCACCAATGGCTCATCAACCCTGGCCAGGATCGACCCATCCGCACCCAACGAAGCATCAAACTCAAAGCTTCGCTTCCCGTTGGTAAATCCAACATGTAGCGATGAGCTCTTGGTCTGGGTCAGATTCCATGTCCATCCCGCGTTTGGTACCGCAGCCTTCAAAGTCAAAGAATCGCCATCGCGTACGACAGAAACTGTGCCAGCCACATCAACTACGAACTCTTGGACATGGACCGCACCTGACGGGGGAACCACCGTCGTCGAGCCGGCCGCCTCGAGCGGAGCGCCACCCGAACCAGTCGCTGGAACACTCACATCAACAAATTTGCTCGCGGACGCATTCAACTCATCTGCCGTAACGTTTCCCACCTTCGCATCCCCAGCCGAACCAAGAATGCCAAGGTTGGCTCCAAAAGCAACCGATGCCGCAAGCGCCACCCCTACAACCGAGGTAATGGTCACCAAGCGTGTACGCCCCGTAAACCAGTGCGGCGACTTTGGACTTGGGATTGGGTTCGTATTCATGGTCTCACCGTAAGGACAGGTACCTAACGGCGTAGACAGGCGAAGGTAATGGTTTGGTAAGGATGGCTTCGAAGCGATCCCAAAGGGACCCAGATCGGGCAGACTCTCGCCATGCGCATCTTGGTGGTAGAGGACGACGCCTCCATAGCAGAACCACTACGAGAGGGGCTGCTTCGTGGCGGCTTCGAGGTGGACCTGGCCACAAACGCCGCGGAGGCGCTGCAAGCGACCCCAGCCGACCTTGTACTTCTCGATCTGGGCCTACCCGACCTAGACGGCAACGTTGTGTGCCAGCGTCTACGCGAGAAAAGCGATGTGCCGATCATCGTTGTGTCGGCACGAGGCGAAGAGATAGATCGAGTACTACTACTTGAACTCGGGGCAGATGACTACGTTGTCAAACCATTCGGACTGCGCGAACTCATAGCACGGATTCATGCAATTTCACGGCGGGCCAGGGCGCTCGATCCCCGGCCTAATCAAGACCTGACACTGGGCTCGCTACACATAAACCAAAGAACCCGTGAAGTCCTTTTCGACGGCCGCACAATAGAGCTCACACCACGCGAATATGACCTTCTCGTGTACCTCGCCCAGGAGCCTGGAACGGTTAGAACCCGCGACGAAATCATCCGGTCCGTGTGGGACGAACACTGGTGGGGACCAACCAAAACCCTCGATGTCCACATCGCTTCTCTACGCAAGAAGCTTTCCGCAGAGCTAATACAGACTGTTCGCTCAGTCGGATATCGACTGTTGGACCCGACAGAACCAACCACATGACCAGGCGCCTTCTGCTCAGCTACCTCGGGGTAACCGTGGTGGTGCTGGCCCTTCTCGAAATCCCATTCGGGATCTTCTACGCACAACGAGAATTGGACCGCCTCACAGCAGCCGTTGACCGCGATGGCTCGGTGTTAGCAGCACTTTATGAAGACGCCCTCGAAGCCTCGGCTACACCGGATCCAACACCAGCCAAACGCTACGCACAAAGAACCGGTGCCCATGTGGTGATAGTCGACATCGACGGGATCTCAGTGGTTGACACTAATCGTCGTACACGACGGGACTTCTCCACCCGTCCAGAGATAGTCAGCGCGTTACAAGGCAAGCGATCCACCGGCATCAGGACCTCACACACGCTCGGAACAAAACTTCTGTACGTCGCCATTCCCATCGAGTCCGGAGGCAAAGTTCACGGAGCTCTTCGCATCACTCTCGAAACCCGTGACATTGATGCTCAGATCAGCCAGTTCTGGTGGAGACTCGCAGCAATTGCAGCCGTAGTAATCGTCACCGTCTGTATCCTTGGATCGATCGCCGCACGATCTATCTCGCTTCCAATAAGGCGCCTGAACGACGCTGCAAGACGTTACGGCCAAGGCGATCTAGACACCCCTCCACCAACCGACCATGGGCCGCCTGAGGTGCGAGAACTTGCAACCTCGATGTCTGCGATGGCCACCAACCTGGCACTGATGATCGACGAACAGCGGGCCTTCGTGGCCGATGCAAGCCATCAGCTGCGCACGCCGCTAACAGCCATGAGGCTTCGACTTGAGAACCTTCAAGAGGACCTCAACGTCGCAGAACGCAACGAAGTTGATTTCTGCATGGACGAGATCGACCGCCTATCGATACTCGTCAAAGATCTACTTCAGATGGCAAAGGCTGACCGGCCTAGTGCGATTGAAATACAGAACCTCTCAGAGATCGCAGCCCAGCGAGTAGAGCTGTGGGCCGCGGTGGCCGACTCCAGCCAGGTTTCCATCGTGCTTGAAGACACTGACAAACGTCTCATGTGTGTGGCCGTTGGCGGAGCAGTGGAACAGATAATCGACAATCTCCTCGACAACGCCATAGGGCACAGCCCCCAAGGGACGTCAGTGCGAATCCATCTGTCGGGGGGCCGGAGTACAGGTGCGAGTGCGGGTGGAGGCGCGAGTGCGGGTGTGGGCCGAGCAATGCGGAACGACCCACTCTCGACTGACTGTGCAGAGTTCGTGACTCTCACCATCAGCGACCAAGGACCGGGGCTCAGCGACGACGACAAGACCAAAGCTCTTCGAAGGTTCTGGCGAGCCAACCATTCCAGGCCAGGTAGCGGACTAGGCCTATCGATAGTGGACGAACTCGCAACATCCTCGGGCGGAAGGATCCACCTGAGCGACAACGCAGGCGGCGGGCTCTCGGTAACAATCCAACTGAAGTCTCATAGGGATCAGTAGCCGTACACGGGTAGCTGCGTTCCACAGTGCAACCCTTAGCATTGCCCAAATGACTGGAAATGGCTCCGCCGACCAACCCGGACCGGGAGAAGTAGGCGGCATGGTCGCTAGCGGGTCCGGCGCAGTCGGGACCGTCGCTAGTGGCGTGGTCGCTGGCGGAACCGTCGCTGCTGGGCACAGCGCAGCGGCAGATGCTGCGGCTCGCATTCTCGAACTCGGCGGCAACGCCTTCGACGCAGTTCTGGCCGCGGGGTTCGCATCGGTCGTGTGCGAACCCGGTTTCACCAGTTTGGGCGGAGGCGGGTTCTTGTTGGCCCGCTCGGTGGAGCACGGCGACACTCTGTTCGACTTCTTCGTGGACACCCCCGGGCGAGGACTAAACGGCGACGTTCTCGAGCCAGTGTTTGAGGAGGTCGTGGTCAACTTCGCCGCCGCAGACCAGGTGTTTCACTGTGGTCCAGGCTCGGTGGCAGTGCCGGGCATACTCGCCGGCTACCTGCACGTTCACTCCCGGCTCGCCACATTGCCCCTCCGGGAAATTCTGGCGCCGGCCATCGAGTTGGCAACTAGCGGGGTGGCGGTTTCGCCCACCCAGGCCGTGGACTTTCAACTGCTGTCGCCCATCCTCGCCCGCACCGAAGCCAGCCGCTCGATCTTCTTCCCCACAGGCACGCTCCTCGCCGAAGGAGACATCCTGCACAACCCTGACCTCGGGGCGTTTCTCGATCAGCTCGGCGGCGCTTCGCCCGAGACGTTCTATCGGGGCGAAATGGCACGCCGGTTTGTGGAACAGATCCGCTCAGGCGGCGGGCTCATCACCTTGGAGGACCTGGCGCGGTACCGAGTGATCGAACGCAAACCGCTAGCCGTGCCCTATCGGGGGCGCACCTTGATGACCAATCCCCCGCCCACCTTCGGAGGAGCACTGTTGGGCCTGGCACTTCGCAGGGTTCAGGAGACCGTAGGGGGATCCGACGAACTTGGCCCGACCGGCCCAGCCAACCGGGCCGCCGTGGCTGACATGACCGACCCCGTTGCCCGGGCCGCTGTGCTCGGCGCAGCAATGCAGTCCGTGGACCGCGACCGTGCCGGCGGACACCCAGACGTCCTTGCTGCGCTAGCTGGGGACCTCGGAGATGATCCGCTTGCCCGCCCCGTTGCCACCCGTGGCACTACTCACGTGACCGTCACCGACTCGTTCGGAAACGTTGCGTCGATGACCACCTCCAACGGCGAATGCTCGGGAGACGTCATCTCCGGCACCGGGATCACCTGCAACAACATGCTCGGAGAAGACGACCTGCATCCCGACGGCTTCCATGCTGCACCCGCAGGTGAGCGGGTTGCGTCCATGATGTCGCCATCGATCGTGGTCGGGGCCTCGGGCGACGCTCTATTGGCCCTCGGCAGTGGCGGCTCTAAACGGATTCGCTCCGCTTTGCTACAGGTGTTGGTGGCCGTGCTCGACGGTGGTGTCGGGCTGCAGGACGCTGTGGATGCACCCCGGTTCCACTGGAACGAGGACCGCTTCGAGGTTGAACCCGGCCTGAGCGAAGACGTGCTCGACGCCCTTGGTCAGGTTGGTCCCGTCAACGAGTGGCCATCGAAGTCCATGTACTTCGGAGGCGTCCACGCCATTGGGTTGGGTCAGGGCGAGGTAGGTCAGGGCGGGGCTGGCGATGCTCGCCGAGGCGGAGCCGTTCGCCATGTTCCCCGCAGGGGCTGATCGCCCGGGTCTAGTCGCTCGTAGGCAATTGAGTTGTGAGTGCCCTCACCGTGGCGGTAACAACAGCGCGGGCTTGGGCGGTCGAGAGATCCTGCCTCGATCGCAACAACTCCCAGGTTGGCCACGCCAGCGCTACTACCAACGCATTGAGAATCGCGGCACTGTCGGGCGCGGCTTCGATCTCGGGGGCGAACACTTCGGCCACCTGGAGTCGCTGAAAATCGTGACCCTCGGCAAACTGGGCCTGGATCACTTCGGAACTTGCTGCATGCACCGACGCCGCTCGCAACACCGGGGTCATTGCCTCGTGCACTGCGGTTCGCTGCTGAACGAAAGCCTCGATGCGGTCATGGATGTCCGTCGCTGTCGACACATGGGCAATGAGACCCGTGATTCGCACAATGACCCGCTTGCCCACAGCGGCAAACAACGAGTCGAGATCATCGAAATGCTGAAACACCGACCGCACCGACACCCCCGCACGTTCAGCGATTCTAGGAGCAGTTGGGCGCAGATCACCTTCGTCGATGAGCCCCAGGCATGCCTCGACAATCGCATCCTTGGTGCGGTGCGCACGTGCGGTTCGCCCGTCCACCTCCGCGGAGCTCGGCCGGTCGGAGCCTTGAGTCTTCGTTTCTGTGTCGACTGTTGTGTTTCCCATCCCGCCGCAGATCGTAGGCCCTCTGGAGCGCTCTCGCCTCGGCTTCGCCATGAACCTAGCCATACATCCCGACTCCCTAGGGTCGTGATCTGGGCTCTGATATGTCAGGTCATTTAACACGTCGCGGCGATACATTAGATATGGGCGCGATTCTTAACATGTCGTGGACACCGCAGTGCCGGAAACCTGTTCGCCGCAGAGTGACGAACTAGCGATACGGACCTAGGCGCCGGTGGCGATGCCGGAGCCGTGGTGGACCACGAGGCGCCACTCGCCATCGGTCAGCACGAAGATGTTGGTGGCAGCAGCCGAATTGGCTCCCGCACCGGAGATGATGTTCTCGTCGAGCGTCACCCACCCAACGATGCCCGCCACCGAAGCCGACACGTTGGTCAAGATGAACTGCATCTCGTTGTCACCCTGGAAAAGCGTGAACCACGCCCCCGCTACCGCCGCCCAGCCCCGAAGCGTTGGCCATCCGGGGTGGGTGCATGTCACGTTGTCCGTGTGGGCCCAGATCTCGGACATGGTGTCGATGTCTCGGGC
>JAGQSI010000092.1 GCA_020439605.1 Acidimicrobiales bacterium
GGGGTGGGTTGTACGGCGGGCAAATCGTGGCTCAAGCACTTCGAGCAGCCGCTTACACAGTGGAACCGCAGTTTCGGGTTCATTCCCTTCACGCCTACTTCGTGCGTCGCGGGGACCACACCCAACCAGTGCGTTACGAGGTGGACCGGGTACGAAACGGCAAATCGTTCGTGACCAGAACGGTTACTGCCAGACAGGCAACCGGGGCCATCCTGTCCGTGTCGGTCTCGTTCCAGGTCGATGAGCAGGCCCCCGAGGTCCAGATTGCTGAGGCGCCGGAGGCCCCCGGGCCAGAAGAACTACCTCGGGACTCATGGAGCTCGATGTTTGAGCGAGCTTCAGCTCCCACCCCGGATCTGCCCGGCCGTTCCCGGGGATGGCAACGCATCAACGCGCAGCTCGGAGATGATCCCGTTCTGCATGCCTGCGCCTTGGCCTACATGTCAGATGACTACCCGACAGACGCAGTCATTTCGCTTCGTCCAGACAAGCCGGAACCGGGCACTCCACCGCTTGAGCACCCGTTCATAGCGTTTTCACTCGACCACGCCATCTGGTTCCACCGTCCGATCCAAGCCGACCAATGGCATCTCACCGCCATGATCTGTCACGGTCTCATCTCCTCGAGAGGGCTAACTGTTGGCCACGTGTTCACCCCAGATGGCATACATGTTGCCTCGGTCACTCAAGAGGTGCTGTTGCGCCGCAACCGAGATTCGTGATCAAGGGAACCCTGCGAAGTTGAGGAGCGTCAAATGGTTATGAGAATGCTTCGAGTCGTGCTGCTGCTTACGCTGCCGGCACTAGCTGCAGTCACCTCCCCCCACGCTGCCGGGGCCGACTGCTCCGGCCCAACCATTACCCACACGAGTGGCGCTGTCGACAGGGATGGCACCATCCACCTCGTCGGGACCTATTGGGGAGACAGCTGCTACGACACCGGGCGGCCACCCGAGGGCGAAGGTGTGCTCGGCAAGCCGGCCACCGGTATCAAGATATTTCTGAAACAGGGCGAAGTCGAGCACCTGGTGGCCACCGGCAACGCCGATGAGGACTATGGCTTCAAGATCGATGCTCCGGTGCCAGATGACCTCAACCCTGGACCGGTAGAGGTCGTTGCGCGTTCAGCCGTTGACATCACACCCTTCATTGCAACTACCGAGCCACTGGTCGTCTCTGATGTTGCCCCAAGTGGATCAAGCAGCGACGAGCCCGTCAGTTTCAACAGCGATGACGCATCAACGACAACCGTAGAAACAACGCTCACCACCGCTATGTCTCCCGAAGCCACCTCATCGAGCGGACAAACCAACAGCACCGGAATCTCCCCCGTGCCGTTCGTTCTTGCTGGAGCTATTTCACTAGTCGCCGCCTTGTTCGCCGTGCGGACATTTCGTTCAAGAGCCTGAGCGCAACTCACCACTTATGATCGGCCGTCGGTGAAGTACGCAATCGAGTCTTTCGGGGTAGCCGTAGATGTAGAGGTGCAACACCGCTGCATGCGCGCAGATTGCGGCTCAGGCAAGCTGGCCGAACAGGTGTGTGCATTGCTGCCGCCCGGATACACCGATCGCGACGCTCGCGTGACACCCAAATCCAGTTTCCTCGTCGAATGCCGGGGACTCGAGATGGTCATTATCGAGTTAGGCCAAGTCATTGCTGAAGGACCCAACAGCCATGGCGAGGTCTTGCACGTTCTCGACGGTGCTATCCGTTCAGTGGTGGCCCAACACGCTCCCGGCCTGGTGTTTGTTCATGCTGGTGTCGTAGCTATCGATGGAGTTGCCATTGTGTTCCCTGGCCGATCCATGGCTGGGAAAACCACTCTCGTTGAGAGCCTTGTGCGCTCTGGGGCTCTCTATCTCTCAGATGAGTACGCCGTGTTCGATAGCGAGGGCATGGTGCATCCCTACCCACGAAGACTCTCGATCCGAGGCCCTCAACGCAGCGAGGTTCATGTCGAGTCCATCGGTGGAACCAGCGCTACTGGCCCAATGCCCGTCGGACTCGTGGCCGCAATCGCCTATCGCTCAGGGGCAACTTGGTCGGTGCACGACCAGAGTGCAAGTAGCTGCGCCTTGGCGTTGATCGATAATGCAATCGCTGCTCAAAGTCGATCCTCAGAGGTGCTCAAGGTGGCTTCTGCCGTTGCTCGTGACGCCCGTTGCGTTGCCGGCGAACGCGGCGAGGTCAAAGACTCGACTGTCCAGATCACCCGCCTCTTATAACGGTCGTACCGAGCTAATCGGCAACCGATCGCTTCAGGTCGGCTCGCTCAAGCACCTGGCCCACCACCCAGTCTGCGACGGCGAGACCGGCCGGGCCTTTGCCGTAGTGCAGGCCATCGGGGCGGATCTCATCTCCGTCAATTTCTTCACGGCACGGTGCCGATGGGTCCGGGCACACAAACTCGTCCATATCGAGTAGGTGTGTGCCCGGCAGTTCATCAACCACGGACTTGAGTTGTGCGTTCGCACAGGCGATGCGTTGGTCGGAGTCCGGGATGTGAATGATGTTGTTGACGCTGGTGCGCGCAACCGTGCCGATCACTACCGGAACCTCTGCGGCCTGTAGCCGTGACACGAAGTCATGGACTGAGGTCCTGAAGGCTTCGTTCCATTCAGGTGCGCAAGCGCCAACCCATTTGCCGTCGATCTTGACCTGATCGTTTGGCCGTGAGCCCTGCATCAAGAACACGACATCGGGCTTGAAGTTGACGAGTTCGTCATCAAGACCGGGGAAACAGCGCGGTGGAGAAATGGCCTGTCCGGCAAAGTTTCGCGACTCACGGCCCTGCGCCACGATCGAACATCCCGGCAGACCCCGGTTGATCGGGTTGATTCCAAAGGCCTTGGGGTCCTTCACCACTGGTTCCACCAAGGACAACGAGACCGAATCGCCTACATAGAGAACCCGTGGCGCACCCACTACTTCCACGGTTGGATTGTTCACGCTGGTGATCTGGCCGGGCACCGAGACTGCACCTGTGGTTGACACCACAATCAGAACCGCAACTACTGCCATTGAACTGAGCGAAGTTGCCAACAACGGCCGGCCCCGCAGCTTGGAGTGGCGAATGGGCTGTTCGATCACTACATAGGACAGGATCGAAATAGCTAATGAGACCGCCAACTTCAACAGCACCAGCGCCACGCCACTGACCACTCGATCGCCGAGGAAGGGCAGCCGACCGTTGTGAGCATCGATCCACTGATAGATCGGCCAGTGCCACAGATAGAGGCCGTAACTGATGAGTCCCAGCCACCTCAACGGAGCGATGGACAGCAGCGAGGCCGCTGGCCCGCCACCTCGCACCACAGCCCACACCACGATCGCCGCGAGCAGGCTCACTGCAGCCAAACCGCCTCGATAGAGCCATGGCGATGTACCCGAGAACCAGATCCAACTAGCAGCCAGAACAACGCCTGCCACCCACCCGATCGGCTTGGCGTACCGATCCAGTTTGGACTCACCAACCGGGCGCATCCGGTGCCACGCCGCAAGCGCCGCACCTATCAGCAGTGCAGCCGCTCGAGTGTCGGTTCCTTGATAGACCCGGGTGTCCGAGGCCCCCCAGAGGTGAAGCGTTACGAGCCATGCTGCTGAGATGAGCGCTCCCCATCCCGCAAAACGCGCCACGGTTAGCTCGGCGGAGCGTTCACGCTTGCGGGCCCAGCTGAACAACCCAACAACCACAAGGGGCCACAACACATAGAACTGTTCCTCGATGGCGAGGCTCCACGTGTGTTGCAGGGGCGATGGCGCCAGCGAAATATCCCAGTAGCTGGTTCCTTGCAGGATGAAATGCCAGTTGGCCACATAGGCCAAAGTGGCCAACGCATCCGATCGCATGGCGCCGAGATCCACCGGTCGAGCCACCCACTGGGCATAAGCCGCCACGCCCACCAACAACACGAGCAACGCTGGCATGAGTCGCCTGGCTCGACGCGACCAGAACTCGCCGAGCGCCACCCGGCCATTTCCGGCGTTCTCAGCGAGCAACAAGGACGTGATCAAGAACCCCGAGAGAACAAAGAAGAGGTCTACGCCGAGGTACCCACCATCTAGGTGTCCAAGGTGATAAATGAGCACTGCCCCAACGGCGGCTCCACGCAAACCATCAAGTGCAGGGACATGAGCAAAACCCCAACGACCACCTGTTGAGGGGGCTTGTGTCGCGGATTGCACGCCGCAATGTTTACCGACAAGTTCTCCGCTCGCGCGATCGGCACTACCTTCTGGACCTATGACCTCGACGCTCATCCTCCTTCGTCACGGCCAAAGCACTTGGAATGCTGAGAATCTCTTCACCGGCTGGTGGGACGCAGACCTATCCGACAAGGGCCGTGTGGAAGCTGCCCAAGCAGGCCGGCTGATGGCCGAGGCCGGCCTCGCTCCCGATGTGGTTCATACCTCGCTTCAGACCCGTGCCATTCGCACAGCAAACCTTGCCCTGGACGAAATGGGGCTGCTGTGGCTGCCAACCAAACGCCACTGGCGTCTCAACGAACGCCATTACGGGGACCTCACTGGGCGAAACAAGGCCGAGGCCACCGCCCAGTTCGGCGAGGACCAGGTAAAGGTTTGGCGTCGCAGCTATGACACTCCTCCCCCAGCTATCTCCGCCGACAACGAATACAACCCCAACGCCGATCGCCGCTACGCCCACATCCCAGCCGATGCGCTGCCCGCATCCGAGTGCCTTGCGGACGTGGTCAACCGAATGCTGCCCTACTGGTTTGATGCGATCGTCCCAGATTTGAACGACGGCTCCACGGTGCTTATCGCTGCTCACGGCAACTCTCTTCGGGCCCTCGTCAAGCACCTAGACGGCATTGGCGACGCCGACATTGCCGGGCTCGATATCCCAACCGGTGTCCCGCTGGTTTATGAGTTGGATGACAACGCTCGCCCTATCGAGACCAAGCCTGCACTTGAGCGAGCTCTCGGTGACCCCGAAGCAATCAAGGCAGCTGCTGAGGCCGTAGCCAAGCAGGCAACCGCCGGCGCCTGAGATTTCCTCAGCAAAACCCTCTCAAGATCGGTACTCTCCTAGCCCATGGCATCGCGAACCAAACACCTTGAACACCTCGCAGAGATCCCACTGTTTTCTGCTCTGTCCAAGCGAGACCTCACCCGCATCGCCAAGTCCTCCAACGAGATAACAGTTGAGGCAGGCCACGTTCTGGTGGATCAGGGCGACGCTGGCCGTGAGGCTTTCGTGATTGTTGAGGGAACCGCTTCGGTTCGTCGCAATGGTCGTCGTGTCGGCGAACTCGGCCCAGGGGACGCCATTGGAGAACTGGCGTTGCTGGACCACGGTCCCCGTACCGCCACCGTCACAGCCGAGACCCCGCTCACCGCGCTTGTGTTGTCGGCTCGGGAGTTCAGCGGTGTGATCGAAGAGGTACCCGGACTGGCCCAGAAGCTGCTTACGCAGCTCGCTGCTCGAGTTCGTGACCTCGATCGCCAAATCTACGGCTGATAGCACCACAAAAAGATGACCACCGCTCGGCGTTTGCAACTCTGCGCGGTCATTGCTGCGCTGGCATTGCTTATCACCGCGTGCGAACAAATAGCAGACCCCCTCTACAACCCTGCCAAGCCACAAAAACTCGCGCTCTGGTATGTGAGCCGGGACGCGAAGGACATCTACAACGTGACAAACCCTTCGGGGAAGCTTCGCATCGACGCGTCCCGCTCCAACAAGGGATCACAGTCTCGGGCTGTCATCTGGCCCTCCGGAACCAAGATGACAACGAACCACCAGAGTTGCGCCACATGGAGCGAAGCAACTGGCGAGTGGCCTCAAGAGGGTTTGGCTCTTCGAGTCAGAACAGATGGAAAGAGATTCCGCACGATCGTGGTAGCCAAGAATCTCTGGTTCGGCGCCGTGTGGCAGATGAACGTTTACACCTGGGACTCAACCCGTAGCCCCTACTTCAAGATCCATGGCGCCGTTGCGCTACCGGTCCCGTTCCTTGACGGAAAACAGGGTCGGCCCTTGCCGTGGAACGTCTGTGCACGCGTTGAGGGTTCGGTCGTTCGGATCAAGGGCTGGAACTCCAAGGAAAAAGAACCGTCCTGGACCGACAAGGACCACAGCGGCATCATCAAATTGCCAGCCGAGTGGGTCTATCCGGGCAAGGCAGGATGGTACGGAGGCCATATCGATCCGGGCCGCACAATTGCGATGGTGAATCCGCGAACTACTGCTAACTCGGCCAACTGACTCCGACGCGAGTACTTTGGGGGGCGCTATGGCTACGGAAGAGAACCCCGCGGAAAACACCGACAAGCGTGTCCGACCGCACCACCTCGTTATCGGCTTGGGTGTGGCGATTGCCTTGTTCATGGCCGGATCTGGCGTCCTACCGCTGATCCGCCCAGAGCACGACCACAAAGAAGTGTCGCGCGAGGTGTTCTTCAACATTCCCTCGCCTCTGAAACTGGCGTTCTACATCGTTATTCCGATGTTGATCATCTATGGCGCGGTCATGTTTGCCAACCGTGTGAAGAACTGGGAGCGCGGCGCACCAGAGCGTCGTGTAACCAACAAGCGCAACGCCAAGAAGCGTGCCGAGGACGTTCGCGCAGGCCTCTACATGCAGACCCTGTTGCGTGACCCAGCCGCCGGGATCATGCACTCGATGATCTACTTCTCGTTCCTCATTCTTCTCGCCGTCACCACCATCTTGGAGATCAACCACCAGGTTCCAAATAGCTGGCAGTTCCTCCAGGGCCGCACCTATCAGGCCTACTCCTTTGTTGGTGATGCTGCGGGCCTCGTTCTGTTCGCCGGCGTGATGTGGGCCATCATCCGCCGCTACGTGGTTCAGCCCTACCGGATTCGTATCAAGTCCAAGCCGGACCACGTCATCGGCTTGATCACTTTGTTGGTGCTAGCGGTCAGCGGCATTCTCACCGAAGCCTGGCGTATCGCTGCAATGGGTATGCCCGAGTTCGAGAAGTGGTCATTCGCGGCTTGGCCGATCGCCACACTCATCGAAAACATGGACAATCTTCACGGCGGCCACCAGGTCCTGTGGGTTATCCACGTCGTGTCGTTCCTGGTGTTCCTAATCATCTTGCCCATCACGATGATGCGCCACATCTTCACCTCGCCGCTCAACATGTACCTCAAGGACAAGGATCGTCCAAAGGGTGCAATGCGTGCCATGCCCAACCTCATGGAGACCGAGCTCGAGAACTTCGGTGCCTCCACCGTTGAAGAGTTCACGTGGAAGCAGTTGCTCGATACCGACGCCT
>JAGQSI010000093.1 GCA_020439605.1 Acidimicrobiales bacterium
CCATCGAGTTGGAAATGTGCGTAGGTCTCGTCGGTTTCGAGTTGGGGTAACAGCCCGTCGAGCAGTTCGACCAGCTGCATTCGAAATATGGGAAACGGTTTGTACCACTCACGGTCCCAGTGGGTGTGGGGAACGACGTTTACTCGGCGTGGTTCTCGGGTGGTCATAGGACAACGCTACGGCCTGCGGGTACCCTGCAGGTCATGGCAAAGTTCGTGATGCTTTCAACGTTGGGTCCTGATGGTCATGCTCGGTTGCGGGAGAACCCAGAAAGGCTGCGTGAGGTGAACGCAGATGTTGAGGCGATGGGTGTCAAGGTGCTTGAGCAGTATGCGCTTCTTGGGCAGTATGACTTCCTCAACATTTTGGAAGCCCCCGATGAAAAGACAATGGCTCGGGTTGCCACGACCTTGTCTGCTCGTGGCACTCTTCGCACTCTCACGCTCACCGCAATTGAGGTGGACGACTACATCGAGCTGATGGGTGGCGGAGTGGGCAACCCCTGAGGGTTAGTACCACCACATCGAGTTGCGTCGCTCCCGACGAACATCGTCGTGAGCGAATACCGCTGGCAGGATCTCGTCGTCGCTTCGTCGTTTGACGCTGTAGCCGTCCTGGGTAACTGCGTGGATCTCGTAGCCGTTCACCCACGTCCGGTCGAAACCGGTGCGTACTTCAACCTTGGTCCCCGGCTCTAGAGCCGGCCTTGGTTGAGGTGAAGTCGAGTTGCTCACAGCGCTGACAATAGGCCCGTTTGGAGCCGGGACGCGCCACTGTCTCGGACTTAGCCCCAGGTGAAGATGGGATCGATCGAAATCTCGCAGTTCAAGGTGTTGGCAATGAAGCATTCCTTGTGAGCGACCTCGATGAGATGGCCGAGCCGCTCGTCGCTGATGCGTGAGGGTTTGGTGTCGACAAGGGCGACCTCGGGTTGCAAACGGATGGTTGTTATTCGCATGGGACCGTTGTCTGCAGCCATGAGCGCTGTTGCATCATCGCTGTAGGACACGACATCGAGGCGTGCACGCGAGGCGACCGCCAGAAACGACAACATCTGACACGACGATGCTGCGGCCAGGAGAAGCTGCTCGGGGTTTAATCGAGAGCTGTCACCTTTGAACGCCGGGTCCGAGGTTATTGCCAGATCGGCGTGTGCAGGTGGGGCCACCACACTGTGGCCTCTGTCGTAGTGCTCGTAGCCGAGCCCTGTAGAGCCTTTCCAAGTGAGTCTTGTGAAGTAGTGGTGAACTGCTTCCATATGTAGGTCTCCTATGGCGGTAGCTTTGAGAGTTGATGGCAGCCAAGAATGCCCCCGTGCTTCGTAAGGCATTGAAGCGTAAAGGCCCAACGCTTGAAGTGGAGCGTGCGTTGTGGGCGCAGGGCAATGATGTGGTGGTTGGGGTTGATGAGGTTGGGCGTGGAGCTTGGGCTGGGCCGCTAACCATTGGTGCTGTCGTGTTGCCCAAGGATCGCAGGGTCAACAAGGTCCGAGATTCCAAGCAGCTCACTGAACGTGAACGTGAGGTCTTGTTCGGGCGGATCGCTGATTGGTGTGTTGCTTGGTCGATTGGTCATGCCACCCATGGCGAATGTGACGAGCTCGGTATGTCAGAGGCACAAAGGCTTGCGGCGAAGAGGGCGATCGATGGCCTCGGTTTGGTTCCCGACAAGGTGCTGATCGATGGGAAATGGGACTTCATTGGAGGAGGCAAGACCCAGATGATCGTGAAGGGTGATGCCTCGTGCTTGTCGATCTCGGCAGCTTCTATTCTCGCCAAGGTCACTCGTGATCGCATGATGCGCGAGGCGGATCAGCATTTCCCTGCCTACGATTTTGCATGGAACAAGGGGTATCCGTGCCCTAGGCACAAAACCGCGCTTCGTGGTTTAGGGCCTTGCCCTATTCATCGCCGTAGCTGGGCGTTCATGGATGACATTGGCTGGACCGGGGCTCAGCGTTATCACCGAGAAGATCCCCAGGGTTCTCTCTTCTGACGCTCAGCGTTGCGGTGGCTGACATGACCTGAGGTGCAGTGGAGCGTTACCGTCGCTTCACGTGGATCGTCTACGCCCATTTCCTGTTGCCGTGTTCTGTGGCATCACCTTGCTCATCTGGACCAATCGGATCTGGCTTGCTTGGACCAACGACGAGGACACCGTTGCCGAGAAGTTGGTCTGGTCTTTGCCGATCACGTTGTTCGTAATTGCTGCAGCAGTGCTCGGGTTGGCTTTGGTGCGAGGGGTCGAGCGCGATGAGAAGTGGTTTGTGCAGGCGATCCGGATATTTGCTGCGGCAACCGCGATCTACTGGGCGGTGCGTGTGCCGATCATCTGGGCCAACGACCATGGTTTGGAACCGAGGGAGGAGCTTGGTTTCAAACTGGTTCATTCGGTGTTGGCCGTTGTTTCGGTTGGCCCGGCATTGTTCGCTTGGCGAAGTGTCAGTTCTCGGAACTGAGTCTGGTTTCTCGTTCGTTCCAGACGTCCTTGGCCACCACCTGGATCATTCCTGCCACGGGAATCGCAAGAAGTGCGCCGAGCAGACCAAAGACTTCTACACCGATGAGTACCGAGATCATTACTCCTAGCGGGTTCACGTTGACGGTGCGCGACATGACCGTTACCTGCAGCACGTTGTTCTCGAACTGCTGGTAGATGATGAAGAACGCGATTGTGGCGATTCCTGCTGGCGTGCTGTGCAGGAATGCGACAGCGATCGCGGGGATGGCGCCGAGCGTTGCGCCTACGAGAGGAATCAGATCTGCGAAGGCCACCCATAGCGCCAACACTTCGGGGTAGGGGACGCCAGCGATTCGAAGGAACAGGTAGGCAGATATGCCGGCGATGATCGAGATCACCACGTTTCCGAACATGTATCCAGATATGGAACGTGCTGCATCTACCGAGACTCGTCTTATCCGGTCTCTGTGTTGCTCTGGCAGTACTTTCACGATCGCTTCGCTCAGGTCCGGGCCGCCGAGCAGGAACAAAACGGTGAGGACGAAGATTGTGATCGCTGCCACCAGACCGGAAAACACTGAGCTGATGACGGAGATCCCTCGCCCGCCTGCGGTGCCCAACTGTTTTTCGATTGTCGCTCGGTTTTCTTCGTACTTCTTGTCGAGGTCGTATTTGTCGATGTACTCGCCGAGTGTGCCTTCACCGTTTTTGGCATCGTCGATGAGCTCGGGAAGGTTGTCTGCGAACTTTTGGCCTTGATCTATGAGAGGTCTGGCGAATGCGTATGAGAGTCCTGCGAGACTGACGAATGCCACGAGACAGACCAACAGCGTCGCGATGCCTCGGCGCATCTTCATTCGGTACTGGAGCAGGTCTACCGCTGGGGTGAGTACCACTGCGAAGAACAGGGCGACTAGCAGGTATGTCACCACTTTCCAGAGGCGTGTCATGGCGAACACGCTCCCTGAGAGCAGGAACAGAACGCCCCAGACAATGGCGGTCACCTTGACTACATATCTGGTGTCGACGGTGCGTGGATCTTGCGCTGGTTGCACACCTTGACCGTACCGAGGTGACAGGAATGGCTGGGGGATGGGGGCCGAGCGCTACGATCTTGATCGTCATGGGTCAGTCGATCGTTGTTCACCGCAAGCCGTCCGCCAAGCCTGGCGTTGTGCGCTTTGAGACCAACCGTGTGTTCTCTGGCATGGGCCATGAGCGTTACAGCGCGGGTACCGAGGTTTGGGGCGAACGTCCCCCAGATGTTCTCGCCCGTCGTTTGTTGGCCGAGCCATCTGTGGCTGGCGTGCATGTGAACGCCAACATCATCACTGTTGATCTGGCCAAGGGTTTCGACGATGAGGGTCTAGAGGACATCATCGTGAATCTCTATCGGTTCTACCCGGACGAATGAGACGTCGGCTACTTGCTCTGGTGGTTTCTGGATCGCTTGCTGCCGGCGCGCTGATGAGCGCTTGCGGCTCCGATGGCGGTACCGATGTGAAGCTCAGCGTGCAGGGCGAACGGGGTAGAACCGTTGCTGAGGAGCAGGGTTGCACTAGCTGCCACACCTCTGATGGATCCAAGGGTGTTGGACCTTCGTGGAAGGGTATGGCCGGCTCCAAGATCGAACTCAACGATGGTTCCACCGTTGTGGCCGACGACGAGTATCTCCGTGCGGCCATTTTGGATGGTCGTAGCCAAGTGGTGAAGGGCTATGCCAACATCATGCCGGTCTATAAGGGCGAGCTGAGCGATTCTCAGGTTGAGGATCTGATTGCCTTCTTCAATGATCTAGCGGCACCAACTCCAGAAAATTAGCCAACCCACTTGCCATCGCCGAACAAATGTTCGATGATGGGGTGATGGCAGTTTCTCTTGCAGATATCACCACGCTGAGCCGTTTGGCTGAGTCTGTTCTGCCTGTTCCTGAACCTTTTGTGGATCTGTTGCCATCGGGTGGGTTGGTGCGAGGGGCCATGTTGGCCACGGCCGGACCAGTTGCGCAGAGTTTGGCGATGGCCCTTGTTGGGCCACTCACCCAGATGGGTTCTTGGTGTGCAGTGGTGGGGTTGGAGGAGCTTGGCTTGCTCGCTGCTAGCGAATTGGGGGTTGAGCTTGGTCGAGTGCTGGTAGTGGACGAAGCAGATCCAACAAGGTGGCCAGCGACGGTTGATGCACTTTTGGATGCGGTGGAGGTTGTTCTGGTTCGGGCACCATCTCAGCTGAGCGCTGCGACTGCGAGCAGGCTTGTGGCGAGGGCTCGTGGTCGTGGCTCGGTATTGATGCAGGTTGGATCTTCTGGCTCGCTTTGGCCACAGTCGCCTGATTTCACGATTTCAGCCCGTTCGCTGGCTTGGGATGGGATCGGCTTTGGCCATGGTCACCTCCGAGCCAGACATGTGGAGGTGGAGGTTGTTGGTCGTCGTGTTGGTGGACCTGCACGCCACGGTTCCATCTGGTTGCCGGGGCCTGACGGTGCGATTTCTCGACGGTAGTGCCATGGGAGATGTGCGGGTCAGGACCTTGGTGGTTCGTTGCCCGGACTGGTCTGTGTATGCGGCGCAGCCGGGGCCGTCGGATCCTTTGGTTGTGGTGCGGGCAAATCGGGTGGTTGCGTGTTCCATGGCAGCTAGGTCTGCGGGGGTGGAGGTTGGGCTGCGGCGCCGTGAAGCCCAGCGTCGTTGCCCTGAGGTGAAGGTGGTTGGTTATGACCCCGGCCGTGACTTACGTGCTTTTGAGAGGGTTGCTGCTTGTCTCGATGAGATAACTCCAGGGGTTGAGATCACATCTCCGGGAATGTTGTCGTTCGGGACTCGTGGGCCTTCGCGCTATTTCGGCGGGGATGAACCTCTTGGTGAGAAGGTGCTGGACGCCGTTAGGACTGCTTTGGATGGTCGCTGGCCGGCATACGTGGGGATAGCCGATGGCTTTTTCAGTGCTCTACGAGCCAGCCATCAAGCCCAAGTCGACGCTCGGGAGGCGATGGTTGTCCCGGTTGGCTGCAGCGATGAATTCTTGGCATCTCACCCCACTTCTTCGTTGCTCGAAGTGCTTGACGTGGCTGATCTGGTGGATGTGTGGGTAAGGCTCGGGTTGTCCAATTTGGGTTTGGTATCTCAGCTTTCGACGGGGGATATTTCTGCGCGTTTTGGACCGACCGGGTTGGCTGCTCATCGTGTGGCGAGAGGGTTTGATCTTCGGCCTTTGGATCTTCAGATCCCAGAGGAGGACCTGAGTGTTTCCATGGAGTTCGAGGACCCTTTGGATCGGGTGGATCGTGGAGTCTTTGCGGCCAAGGCTCTCGCTGAGCAACTAAATAGCCGCCTCAGCGAACTGGGTGTGGGGTGTACGCGTGTCCAGGTGTATGCCCGTACGCAAGGAGGGGAGGAGCTTTCACGTCAGTGGAGACACGAAGGAACTCTGAGCGATGTTGCATTGGCGCAAAGGGTCAGGTGGCAACTCGATGGTTGGTTGAGCCCATCTTCTGGCGCTCGAAGCGTTAGCCCCGCTCCAAGTTCTGGTTTGGTGTGTTTGTCGTTGACTCCCCTTGAGGTGCAACCGGACTCGGGTCGTCAACTTGGCTTTTGGGGTGGGGAGTCTCGTATCGACGAGAGAGTTTCACGAGCCATCGTGAGGCTTCAGAGCCAGTTGGGCACACAAGCGGTCAGGCTTGTGCAGATTCGTGGGGCGAGAGATCCGGCTCAGAGGGTGCACCAATCCCCGGCAGAACCAGATGGTCGTCTTGGCGATAGCTGTCCTGTGGACGCTCCGTGGCCGGGACAGGTCCCATCTCCGGCACCAGCGGTTGTATTTGAGGAACCACTGAGGGTTCTCGTGCTGGACGAAGCCGGTAGGGAAGTGGGGGTGTCAGGTCGGGGAGAACTGAGCGCTGCGCCTGCTGTGATCGAAAGACCTGGCTGTGCGCGTCGGGCGCTCATTGGTTGGGCTGGGCCATGGCTGGCGCAGGAGCGTTGGTGGGATAATCAAAGTCAACGTCGCCGGGTGCGCTTCCAGGTGATTGACGACAGAAACGAGGCGATGTTGTTGTGTGTCGAAGGCGGACTGTGGTGGTTGGAGGCCGCCTATCAGTAGTGAGAGCGATCAGCTATGCCGGCGCTAGTTCTTCGTCTCTGCGGCTGGCGAAACGCTTGCCTGCCTTTTCGATACGAGACATCCGTTTGAAGAGTTGGTCTCTGGCCTTGTCGGCTTGCGCACCTAGGCCTTCGAGTTTGTCGATTCCCCACTGCCGCACGATTACCGGTACGAGGACCGAGTCATGGTGCACGAGGAAGTCGTAGATGCCGGCTCGCGCTATGGCGTGGGCATGGGTCTCGAAGTCGATTATCCCGGTACCGGGCATTTCGAAATCTCGGACTTCTTGTTCGATCGCGATCACCATGGCATCAGCGTCTAGCGCCAAAGCAGCGCTGCCGAGGTCTCGGTAGAAGAGATGGTGGCGGTTCTCGTCGGCGGCCACTCGCTTCATGATTTCGTATCCGGCCCGGTCATCTAGAAGCTTGCCGGTGTTGTGGTGGGCGATGCGGGTGGCGAGTTCTTGGAGTGTCACGTAGACGATGCCGTTGACAATGTCGTTCTTGGCGGGAACTTCGCCACCTGAGACCTGCGCCATGCGGGCGCGCTCTAGAGCTACCGGGTCGATCGAGCGGGTTACGGTCAGGTAGTCCCGCAATACGATGGAGTGGCGCCCTTCTTCGGCGGTCCAGCGCCGGACCCAGGTTCCCCATGCGTTATCGCCTCCGTAGAGAGATTCGATGGTGCGGAAGTAGT
>JAGQSI010000094.1 GCA_020439605.1 Acidimicrobiales bacterium
GTAACTGGTGAGAACCTTCTCCGCATGCTTGAGCAGCGTCTCGACAACATCGTGTTCCGGGCCGGCTGGGCGTCAACTCGCCCCCAGGCTCGTCAGTTCGTCAGCCACGGCATGATCAATGTCAATGGCCGGCGTGTGGACATCCCGAGCTATCGGGTCCGCAAGGGCGACGTGATCACCCTGCGTGACAAGTCACGCAACATGATCGTGATTCGTCACAACATGGACACGATTGACCGGCTCAAGCCGGCGTGGATCGAAATCGGAGATTCCGGTTTCCAAGTCACGATCAATGACCTGCCCGTTCGCGAGCAGATCGACGTGCCAGTCCGCGAGCAGCTCATCGTCGAGCTCTACTCCAAGTAACCCCGTAACGCAGCAAACGCAGAACCCCGAGGAAGGCTTTCCATGCTGGTTATTCAGCGCCCTACGGTCGAGGCAGTTGGCGAGGAAGAGAACAACCGTCAAAAGTTCTCTGTCAGCCCGCTTGAGCCCGGTTTCGGCCACACGCTCGGCAACTCGCTGCGGCGTACATTGCTTTCATCGATTCCAGGTGCCGCAATCACTGCGGTCCGTTTCGATGATGCGCTACACGAGTTCGACACCATCACAGGTATCACCGAGGATGTAACAGACATCATCTTGAACCTGAAGGATCTTGTAATCACATCTGTCTCCGATGAGCCGGTCACCTTGCGCATAGATGTGCGTGGACCAGCCACGGTTACCGGTGCCGATATTCAGACCACTTCAGACGTTGAAGTCCTGAACACCGATCTTCATATCGCCACGCTCAACGAGAAGGCTCGTCTCGCCCTTGATCTCACTGTGGATCGTGGCCGCGGCTACCTGTCGGCAGATCGTGACAAGGGAAACAACACCATTGGTGTGGTCCCGGTGGACGCGATCTTCTCGCCTGTTCGTCGGGTGAGCTTCCAGGTCGAGCCCACTCGTGTGGAGATGGACACCAACTACGACCGCCTCGTGCTCGATGTCGAGACCGACGGTTCAATCACCCCGCGTGATGCTGTTGCCTCCGCTGGCGACACCCTCACCAAGCTGGTTTCACTCGTTGCCGAGATGAGCGACGAGCCACCGACCCTAGAACTCGGTGAGACCAGCGTTGCGATGGCTTCGTCACCCGAGATGGAAACCCCCATCGAGGATCTTGACCTGTCTGAGCGCCCCCGTAACTGCCTCAAGCGTGCACAGGTGAACACCATTGGTGAATTGCTGCGCAAGAGCGAAGATGATCTCCTGGCCATAACCAACTTCGGGCAGAAGTCGCTCGATGAGGTCATTGAGAAACTGAACGAGCGGGGCCTTGCGCTCCGCGGGATGGAGTGACATGCCCGCCACCCCGAAGCGTGGCCGCCGATTCGGCGGTTCCGCCTCCCACCAAAGACTGATGATGGCAAACCTGGTTTCGTCGCTGATCGCCGCTGAGGGGATCACCACGACAGAAGCCAAGGCAAAGGCCCTTCGTCCTGTCGCCGAGAAGATGATCACCAAAGCCAAGAAGGGTGGCCTGCACAATCACCGTCAGGTGGTGGCCTTCCTCAACGACAAGGAGATCGCAGCCAAGCTCTTTGAAGATGTTGGTCCTCGTTACGCAGATCGCAACGGTGGCTACATCCGTATCTTGAAGCTCGGCCCACGTCAGGGCGACAACGCTCCCATGGCTCGGATCGAACTCGTCTAGTACGTTTCGCCACAAGTCGCTCAAAGGCCCCTGCCGCTAGCCGGTGGGGGCCTTTGCGTTTTCGCGATCATCGCCGACAACAACGGGCAACGGTGAGGCGATCGGTAGGATCACCGGCCGTGAACCTCGAAGCATCCCCTATTGGGCGCCCTCTGGCGCGTCTGCGCCTAGTAGTTGCTTATGACGGGGCCCCATTTCACGGATTTGCCCGTAACGATGGAGTTGTAACGGTGGCTGGGGTCATAGGTGATGCCCTTTCACGCATCGTGGGCGCTGAAGTGGACATCACATGTGCCGGCCGTACGGACAAGGGTGTTCACGGCTTTGGCCAGGTAATCCATGTGGATGTGCCCGTTGGGTCATATGACCTCCACCTGCTCGGGCGCTCCCTCAATCGTATGTGTGCTCCTTCGATAGCCATCAGGGCGGTGGACGAGGTGGACAAGAGCTTCGATGCCCGCTTTTCGGCAACCGCGAGGAGATACCGATACTTGGTGCGCAACGCCCCGTTTCCAGATCCCACAGCGGTCAATTCCTCGTGGTTCGTAGATGAGCCCCTTTCGTTGTCCGCTATGACGCTGGGTTGTGATCCCTTCATAGGCGAGCACGACTTCTCTGCGTTCTGTCGCCGTCCCAAGCGCACAGATGGCCATGAGGCGAGCCTGGTACGGCGCGTGATCGAGGCAACATGGCACGACGATGGGCAGGGCCGTTTGCGATTCGAGATCGAGGCCTCGGCGTTTTGTCACCAGATGGTTCGTTCAGTGGTCGGAACTTTGGTGGACGTAGGGCGTGGTCGAATTCGCCCGGGAGAACTGGTTGGGATAATCGCGTCTGGTGACAGGTCCGCTGCTGGCCAACTTGCTCCACCTCAGGGCTTGACACTTCAGACGGTTCGTTACGGTTCGTGGTCCAGTGATTCTGTGGATTATCAATGGTCCACCTTCAACCATCGGAGTGAGAATGCCAATTGATTTCCACTGGTTCTTGCCCACCAACGGTGATGGTCGGAGACTGGTAGAACCTCATCTCGCTAAAGCAGGCGTCGCTGGCGGGCAACGCCCCGCAACGCTGAGCTATCTCACCCAGATTGCACTCGCCGCAGAGAACTATGGCTTCACAGGGGCTCTCACTCCCACCGGACCGTGGTGCGATGACGCATGGATTACAACCGCTGCACTGGCCCAGCGCACCCACAGGCTCAAGTTCCTGGTGGCGTTCAGACCAGGCGCTATGTCTCCGACCTTGTCTGCGCAGATGGCCGCTACCTATCAGTTCCATGCGGGTGGCCGACTGCTGCTGAACGTGGTTACCGGAGGCGATGACGCAGAACAGAAGGCGTACGGAGATTGGCTGGACAAGGCCGGCCGCTACGAACGCTGCGCAGAGTTCCTCGAGATCGTCCGCTTGCTCTGGCAGGGAGGCTCAACCACCTTCGAGGGCACACATCTCAAGGTGCGAGACGCGTCGCTCGGACGCATCCCTGATCCGTTGCCCGAGATCTACTTCGGTGGTTCTTCACCCGCTGCTCTAGAGGTCGCAGCAAAGCATGTGGATGCCTACCTGACCTGGGGTGAGCCCCCTGAGCTCGTGGCCCAGAAGATCGAAGCGGTACGTGAGCGCGCCGCTGAGCATGGCCGTACGGTGCGCTTTGGAATCAGGCTTCACGTAGTGAGTCGTGACAGCTCAGCAGAGGCGTGGGATGCTGCGCAACGACTGCTCGATGGAATCTCTGATTCGGAGATAGCCAAGGTCTATGAGCGAATGAGCCAGACCCAGTCCGAAGGTCAACAGCGCATGCTCGCTCTTCACCGGGGCTCACGCTCAAACCTGGAGATAGCGCCCAACCTGTGGGCCGGCGTCGGCCTAGCACGGGGCGGTGCGGGCACAGCTCTGGTCGGAAGCCATGAGGAGATAGCAGATCGCATCGAGGAATACCACGCGCTTGGACTCGACGAGTTTGTACTCTCCGGCTATCCCCATCTGGAGGAGTTGTATTGGTTCTCAGAAGGAGTGCTGCCGATTCTTGAGTCGCGCGGTAGCTGGACGAGACCAAACGGCTTGGCCGAAGGAATGCATACAGGCTCCATCGAATCCGGGGGAGTTTCCTTCGGTGTGGTGCCATCCACCAAATAGGTCCTCAACGCTGCTATTTGATTCAGATGGCCTCGCGGTCGTAACGTGTCACTTCGGCCCGAAACCCTCTTGGGTGGATCCGGCCATTGAGTCGAAGTAGCAAGGATGCCTCGCGTGCCCACGTATAGCCCGAAAGCCTCAGAAATCTCCCGTGAGTGGGTGATTATCGACGCGGATGGCCTAGTTCTCGGTCGTCTAGCCACAGAGGTGGCGTCGATTCTTCGCGGGAAGCACAAGCCAACCTTTACGCCCCACATCGATACCGGCGATCATGTCATCATCATCAATGCTGACAAGGTTGTTCTCACTTCCGGCAAAGCCGAGAAGAAGAAGGTCTACCGCCACTCCGGGTTCCCCGGCGGGCTCAAGGAGCAGACCTACTCGGACCTCATGGCCAAGAAGCCAGAGGACGCTGTTCGCTCCACCATTCGGGGAATGCTCCCCAAGACCCGCCTCGGCCGTGCTCAGCTCTCGAAGCTGAAGGTCTACGCAGGTCCCGCCCATCCGCACGCCGCTCAGCAGCCACAGGCCCTCGAGCTCAGCCACGCACGCGCTAACGCGTAGGAGATCAAAGTCGTGACCAAGCCATTAGTGCAGTCAACCGGCCGCCGCAAGGAAGCCGTAGCTCGTGTTCGTCTCCGTGACGGTGAAGGCAAGATCACTATCAACGGCCGCGAGGTGGAGAACTTCTTCCCCAACCCGACCCATCGCATGATCCTCACCGAGCCTCTTCGTCTCACCGAGACCGAGGAGACCTATGACGTGGATGTCACCATCCATGGTGGCGGTGTAACCGGTCAGGCAGGCGCAGTGAGACTCGGTATTGCCCGGGCCCTCGTTGAGTTGGATCCTGAGCTGCGTCCAGCGCTCAAGCGAGCCGGTTTCCTTTCACGCGACGATCGCAAGAAGGAGTCCAAGAAGTACGGTCTCAAGAAGGCCCGCAAGGCTCCGCAGTACTCCAAGCGATAGTCCTATCTTCGTTTCTTCGAACGCCGCAGCCAGGTGCTGCGGCGTTCGCCGTTTTCGCCGAGGTAACAGATGACCTTGAAGTTCGGTACCGATGGAGTCCGTGGAGTTGCCAACCACGAGTTGACCCCAGAGCTTGCGCTCACCTTGGGGCGCGCTGCTGCGCGGGTGCTCGGTGGTAGACGTTGGTTGATCGGAAGCGACACTCGTCGTTCCGGCACCTTGTTGAGTGCTGCTCTCGCCGCTGGGCTTGCGACCGAAGGAGCGCAGGTTGTGGATCTCGGGGTAGTGCCTACTCCGGGAGTTGCTTTCCTCTCTGCCCGGGAGTCTTCCCCCGCCGCCATGATCTCAGCTAGCCACAACGCCTTTGGGGACAACGGGATCAAGATCTTCGCAGCTGGCGGCAAGAAGCTCAGCGACGAGATCGAGCTTCAACTTGAGGCAGAACTAGCGGTGCTGAGCAGCCACGGCGATCCACGTCCGAGGCCTTCGGGCGAAGACGTAGGCACCATCACCCATGACCCAACCCTTGTTGATGCCTACCAGCTTCACCTGGAATCTGAGGTGGTGCAGCCCGGAGCGCTGAGTGGGCTCAAAGTGGTGCTCGATTGTGCCAACGGAGCTTCTAGCGCAATGGCGTCATCGGTGTTTACGCATCTGGGCGCTCATGTGAGCGTTCTGCACAATGACCCAAATGGCATCAACATCAATGCCGAATGTGGCTCTACCTATCCCCGCTCTCTGCAGGACGCAGTAGTGGAAATGGGTGCTGATGTGGGGCTGGCCTTTGATGGCGACGCGGACCGGGTCCTAGCGGTGGATGCCACCGGCAACATGGTCGACGGAGACGAGATCATCGGGATATGTGCCATAGACCTGCACAGCCGTTCCCGGTTGGCCCATGACACGGTGGTGGTGACCGTGATGGCAAACCTTGGATTCCATCAATCCATGGCTTCTCACGGCATCAAGGTTGTCAGTACCGACGTCGGGGACCGTTACGTGTTGGCAGCGCTAGATGCCGGTGGATATGTGCTCGGGGGAGAACAATCAGGTCACGTGATATTTCGCGACCTAGCGTCCACCGGCGATGGAATGTTGAGCGGAATTTGTTTGCTCGATGTGATGGCACGCTCCAACAAGACTCTTGGCGAGCTTGCATCCGAGGCGATGGTGAGGCTGCCCCAAGTGCTCGTCAACGTCCGTCTCGCCAAACGTCAACCGTCATTGATGGAAGAGCTCACAGACGAGATCCAGCAGGCCAAGGATTCCCTAGGTGATAGAGGGCGGGTGCTTGTTAGAGCATCGGGCACTGAACCGGTGATTCGGGTGATGGTGGAAGCCCCGACAGAACAAGAAGCCCAATCCGTAGCGCAGTCCCTGGCTCGAATAGTGCAGGAACGAGGGGCTCAGCCTTGAACGAACCAAGCATTGGCTCAAAGCCCCATTATCATTACACGCTTCTGGAACGGCTCAGAGCCCTGACCTCACACTGGAGATGACATGTGCGGCATTATCGCTGTATTGCGTAAACGCAGCACCCGCGAGGTCCCTGCTTCTGATTCATTGGTTGGCCCTTTCGGTGCGCTGACCAAAGAGTTGGAGACCGCAGAGGCTCAGGACCTAGCCGCTGCAATAGATGCTGCGGCTACGGGTCTCGAGGGCGTGGATCGCGCCCTGCGAGGTGTACCCGGAATTCAGGCCCTTATCGAGGATCGCTCGCTAGCAGTGATCATCGACGAGCACATCACAGAGCTAACCGCTGTTCTCGCTTCGATCGAGTCGCGTATCGACGAGACAGTCCCATCGTCTGGTCTCGAAGCCACGAACGCTGCGGTGGTGAGGCTCAAAGATGTTCTATGGGCAATCCAACGAGACAGGCTCCGTACGGCGAGCGCGGTGGCAGATCTTGCTGGCCCCAATCCCTCGCTGTCAGCAATAGAGGCGTGCGCCTCGGTGCAAGCCGCGCTATCAGCGCTCGATCGCCTTGAGGTCCGCGGCCGTGACTCCGCCGGACTCATGTTGTTGGTGCATGGTCATGGCCTGGACCTCGGACACCAAAGCGTTGATGCCCTACTGGCGCACAGGACCAAGGATCCATTGTTCACCTCTGGTGCCGTTCGGGTGACCCCAGAAGGCCATCTCAGCTTTGTCTATAAGGCAGCAGCGGAGATCGGTGAACTAGGAGACAACACTGCGGCCTTGCGTTCTGCGATCCGTGAGGACCCGCTGTTGCACTTGGCGCTATCCAACAACGAAGCACAGTGCACAGTGCTGGGCCATACCCGCTGGGCATCTATCGGGATCATCTCGCAGCCCAACGCTCACCCCATGAACTCCGATGAGATCAACCTCGATGCGGGGCCGTATGTAACGGCGGCGCTCAACGGCGATGTTGACAACTTCGCAGACCTCAAGG
>JAGQSI010000095.1 GCA_020439605.1 Acidimicrobiales bacterium
TCAGCACCGATACCAAGGACAAAGCCAACACCATTGATGGAATCGCAAGGAGCACATCGAAAAGGCTCACCAAGGCGTTGCCGATCCAGTTGCGGTAATAGCCGGAGACCAGACCCAAGAGCCCACCGATCACCAGCCCGATCATCACGGAGGCTATGGAGATGAGCAATGACATCCGTGCCCCGAAGATAACTCGGGCCAACATGTCACGCCCGGTGCCGTCGGTGCCCAACAGCGGCTCTCCTGGCTGGAAGGGCGCTAGACGCTTTTGGGCCACCTGTGCTGCGGGGTCGTTTAGCGGTAGAACCGGCGCCAGCAGGGCAACCAACACGATAAGAACAATCCAACCAACAGCTAGATAGGGAGCAATCCCGATTTTCCTGCGGGTCGGAGACTCATCGAGGTCGGTAGCGGCGTTGGCCACCTGCTCGAGGTCCAAACTGAGATCACTCATTTCGAATGCTCCCTGATCCGTGGGTCAAGCACGGTGTAGAGGTAGTCCACCAAGAAGTTGAGCAGTACGAATCCAATGGCGATGATGGCTACTGAACTCTGAAGTGCAACGTACTGTCGGGCAAAGACAGCCTCGCCAATCATGAAGCCCATTCCAGGAATGCGCAGCATGTATTCCACCACGAGACTTCCACCGATAAGGGTGCCGATACTCAAGCCGGCCACGGTGAGAAGCGTGAGGCTCGACGGGCGAAGTGCATGTCTCCACAGCACCCGGGAGTTGGAGACTCCCTTCGACTTGGCCATCAAGATGAAGTCCTCTTGAAGGGTGGCGACAAGATCCGAACGTAGGAGCCTCATGTAGACGGCGATCTGGCCTAGCGACAAGGCAATCACCGGGACGATGATCGACTTGAAATGCTCAGCAATATTGCTTGTTGGACCTACGTAGCCGTCGGTTGGCACCAAGCCCATCTGTACGCCGAGGTAGTACGTCAGGATCAGCACCGTTGCGAATGCTGGCATCGAGATACAGCCGTATGCACCGGCGTTGAGAAGCTTGTCCAGTCGGCTTCCAGACTTGTAGGCAGCCCACACAGCCAGAGGGATCGCCACAAGAAGTGAAAGTACCTGTACATAGAGAACCAATAGCAACGAGATCGGCAGCGCCGAAGCGACGCGGTCCTTTACGGGACTGGTTCCAGTTGAGGTGTAGTAGTTGCCAAGATCTCCTTGAACGAAGTTCTTCGCCCAGATGGCCCATTGCTGAACCAATGGCTTGTCGAGGTTGTTCTCTTCGCGGAATCGATCGCGTTGAGTTTCTTGAGGGTCGAATGGAATGACGACTACCTCAGGCTTACCCGGTACGAGCGAAATCAACAGGACAGTAAAGAAAGTCACTGCGACAAATACCGCGGCGAGTTGTACTAGGCGCCGGGCGAGCAACCTCATTGGGGCGATCCTCCCATCAGGGTGCTGCCGAGTTCACGGCAGCACCCTACGGACAAGTTCAAGGGACGGTAGGGAATTGACCTACTGCTCGATCCACATTCCGAGGAGGGAATGGCCAGTTGCCAGTCCGGTGCGAGGTTGCAGGGCTGGATCATCTGAGGTGAGCTCACCTGGCTTGGACGGATCCTCGCCGGGCAATGGGGGTCCAAGGATGTTGTGGACGTCGCCATCAACAGCTACGGCCCATGGGGTGAACCAGGCCCAAACGCTCCAAACCTCTTTGGCGAACTGGCGGTTGAGGTCCTGGTAGATCTTGGCACGCTTGGCCTTGTCGGGCTCGCTGCGGCCTTCGTCCAGGAGCTTGTTGATCACTGGATCGTCGAAGCCACCGAAGTTCACAGGGTTGCCTTCGCCATACCACCAGACGTAGTTGGCGTCGGGATCTCCACCCGGGTAATTACGAAACACCATTGCTTGGTATTCCTTGCCGATGGCGTCGTTGACGAGCGCTGCTTGATCTCGCTGGATGATGGTGACCTTGACCCCAACTTCTTGAGCCTTCTGTTGAATCATCTCAGCGATACGAACAATTGCTGTGTCGTTGGTGCTCGTCAGCGTGAACTCTGCCTTGTTGCCTTCTGCGGTGTACTCGGCGATGAGCTTCTTGGCGGCCTCAAGGTCGTATTGAGGAAAGCCGGTGTCCTCGAGGTAACCGGGGGAGTCCTTGTAGAAGGGTCCCTCGGCAACTGTCGGGAGGCCATCGTTTAGGAGGTCATTGATCTCTTTGCGGTCAGCGGCCAATGCCAACGCACGACGCATGCGGGCATCGTTGAATGGTGGCTTGGTGGAGTTGAGTTGAACGAACGAAACCTCAGCGTCGTCCTCGGACACCAACATGTTGACCTTGCCAGCATCGCGCAGTTCCTTGAGCTTGCCGCCGATCTGCTCTGGACCAGTGGTGTGCATGGCGTTGGCGCCGGTGCTGCTCTCGAGCGAGTTGAGACGAACATCGCCATCAGGAATGAAGCGGTACTCAATGCCTTCGGCATAGGGATAGGGCTTGCCGTCGGGGGCGGTCTGCCAGTAGTTGGCGTTGCGCTCACCGATGATTTTGTCGTTCTTGCTCCAACTCTTGAACACGAACGGGCCGGTGCCAACCAGCTTCTCTGAGCACGATGTTGGGTCATCAAGCTGTGACTGCGCCATGATGCCGAAGCGGCTTGAGAGGTTCAGGAAGGATGGGAATGCCACCCACGGAACCTTGGTCTTTACAACAACGGTGTCACCTTTGACCTCGGTTGATTCGATGTTGCTCAAGATGAAGGCGAACAGCAATGGGCTGCGTCCTTCATATGTGCCTCGGTATGCGTCGATGTTGTTGCGGACAACCTCGGCGGTGAGATCTGTTCCGTCGTGGAACTTGATTCCCTTTCGGATTCCGATCGTCCACTCGGTGAAGTCATCGTTGGAGGTGACCGACTTTGCGAGGTAGGGGACAAACTCGCCTTCGGAGTTGGGTGCGGTAAGCGGGTCATAGAAGGCCCGAACAACCATCATTCCCGAGATTGCCAATTGCGCTTCTGCCAAGCAGTAGCCACCAGCCGAGTCCGCTTCGAGCGCATAGACGATGGTGCCGCCACGCTCCGGCTTGCCAGCATCTTCCAGGCCGCTTTCGCCAGCGGCGGAGTTGAGGCCTTCGCTCTCGAAGTCCACGTCCTTAGACGTATCGTTGGCCTTGGATCCTCCGCAGGCTGCGGTAAGCAAGCTGAACGCAAGGACGGTGGCTATTAGGCCCCGTCTGCGAGACGGTGAGCGGTGACTTGCAAGCATTAGTTCCCCTGTGTCCTTTGGATTTCTATTGTTCGACTTCTATCTGACGATAGGCCGAAGTAGGTCTTTGAGCCTAGCGGGCTTTAATGGGTCAACACGTGCCATCGCTCGGGTGGAGCGTTCAGCGTTGCTGTGTATGGATTTGGTCATGGCGTATCGATCCAGATCCCGATGAGTGAGTGGCCGGTCACTAAGCGTGGTGACGGAGGCCCTCCTTCTCCAGGAAGGTCTGGTCCGAGAATCCCGTGGACATTAGCTGCTTCAGCTACCGCCCATGGCTGGCGCCACAGCCACACATTCCAGACCTGTTCGGCAAACGAGCGGTTTATGGCTTCGTAGGCTTCCTTGCGCTTGTCCTCGTCAGGTTCGGAACGTGCCAGGTCGAGGTTCTTGTTGATGACTGGATCGTTGAATCGCCCAAAGTTGACAGGGTTGTTCTCTCCGTACCACCAGATCCTGTTCATGTCCGGATCCTCGCCCGGCTGGTTGCGGAATCCAGCGAGTTCGAAGTCTCCGCCGATCATTCGGGAGATGAGCGCTGCTTCGCTCTCCACTTCCATCTCGATTTCGAAACCGACGGCCTCAAGCATCTCCTTTTGAATCTGGGCCTGACGGACCGAGACGGGGCCTGCGGAACTGAGCAGGCGGATCTTGGTGTCAACGCCTTCTTCTTTCAGTTCGGCTACGGCCTTCTTGGCGGCTTCTGGGTTGTATTCAGGAAAGCCACTTTCCTTGAGATAACCGAGTACTCCAGGAGCGAAGGGGCCATCTGCTACCTGGGGCAGACCCTTGTTTGCTTTGTCGTTGAGAGCCTCGCGATCGATTGCGCGAGCAATAGCTAGACGTACCCGCTTGTCCCCAAGCGGCTCCTTGCTGACGTTCATCATCAAATAGGCAGTCTCCGTGCGTTCCTCGGAGATCATCAGATTGATGGCTCCGGAATCTCTCAGCTTCGGGAGCGTGACCGCCATATCAGCCGAGGTGGAGGTGTGCATCATGTTGAGCTCACCTTGTTGGAGTTCTGCGATGCGTCCATCGCTGTTTTGGATTGGGCGGAACTCCACGGAGTTCAGATAGGGGTACGCCTGCCCGTCGGGCGCTTCCTGCCAGTAGTCAGGATTGCGACGTACCTTGAGGGACTTTCCTCGTTCCCAGGAAACAAAGGAGAACGGTCCGGTTCCGATCGGCTTGTTGGCGCAGTCCTCCGGACTCGCATCAAGTTGGGCCTGAGCAGAAATGCCGAGACGTCCTGATGCGTAGAGAACTCCGGGGAAAGCCACCCATGGAACCTTTGTTGTAACCCGAACGGTTAGCTCGTTTACAGCTTCGACCGTGTCTATGTTGTCGAGCACGAAACTAAAGAGCAGAGGACTGCGAGTCTCGCCTTCTCCCCGGAAAGCGTCGAGATTGTTCTTGACCACTGTTGCATCGAGTTCTGTTCCGTCATGGAACAAGACACCCGAACGCAAGGAAATGGTCCACGTCTTGTAATTGTCGCTGGGTTCTACAGCCTTTGCCAGATACGGGGCGTAGCCACCATCGGCGTCTGGGACTGTGAGAGTGTCATACATTGCGCGGGCTACCTGCATGCCAGAGATCGCAAGTTCGGCTTCGGGCAAGCAGTATCCCTTGTTGCCGACCTCTGCCTCGAGTCCGTACACGAGCGCGCCTCCGCGCCGTGGTTTTGGAGCGTTGGACAAACCGCTCTCGGTGCCAGTTAGTGACACTCCGTCGGTCGATACCTCTTGTTTGTCATCGCCGCCCACCAGCCCACACGACGAAAGGAGAAGCGAAGCAGCTAGCCCTATTGCGACGCCACGGTGGCGCTTGAGGTGGTTTGACATTTGTTCTCCTTGGCGGCGCGTGGACAGGCCACCTAGTGGATTGTCGGCCCTGAATCCTTGAACTTGAGTCAGTCGACGTTCTCAGTTGGGTGCCACTCTCCTCGTTCTTGTAGAACTTCCTTGAGGGTGGCTGGTCTGTCCGTCATGATGCCGTCCACCCCAAGATCGAGAAGGAATTTGATCTCGTCTGGATCATCAATGGTCCACACATGAACCTGTAAGCCAGCACGATGGGCACGGCGAACGAATCGTTCGTCTGTGACGGTGACGCCTTTGAACTTATGGGGGACCTGAGCGCAGGCAGCATCGAATCGTCCAGCAGGGATTCCATAGGATCCGCCTCGTAACCGGGCGATGGCCTTGGGGCCGAGCGACGTGCACAATTGAGGGCCAAACGCTTGTTGGATGCGAGCGATTCGAGCGTCGGAGAATGAGCCGATGCAAACTCGATCCACAGAGTTGGTCCGTTTGATCACTTCTATGAGTGGGGCAACCGAGTCATTGTGTTTTGGATCGATGTTCACGCGAAGTTGGGGAAATGATCCAAGAAGGTCTTCTAGGAGCGGTATTGGCTCGCGTCCATCCACAAGCGCGGTCTTGACCTTGCTGTAGGGAAGTTCGCCGACGATTCCTACCTGGTCTGTGACCCGATCGAGTCTGTCGTCGTGAAAGGCGAGACACACACCGTCGCTGGTTACGTGGGCATCAGTTTCGACCCACTGATATCCCAGAGCCATGGCGCCCTCAAAAGCTGGCATGGTGTTTTCTGGCCAGTCTCCCGCTCCGCCCCTGTGCGCAAATGCGATTGGGCCGGGGTGATCGAGAAAGGGGAAGGTGCTCGAAACCACCTTCTGAACGTTATCGGCTGAGATCGAGGAGATTTGGTGATACAACCGAACTACGTTTCTCGCCGGTCAGGGGTCTGGTCATGTCTGAACAACTGTCAATTCGAATCGGAGACTCGAAGGTCCAAACTCCGCAGAGCATGACTGTGGTTTCTCCATACGATGGCCACGAGTTTGCCAAGGTGCCCAGGTGTGGACCTGAACATGTCGAGATGGCGGTAGCTGAGGCCAAGCGTTGCCTTGCGACTGCGTTGCCAGCGTGGAAGAGAGCCGAGATCCTCGACTCTGCAGCGCTAGCGATGCAGAGACATAGAGAACGTCTCGCTCAAACCATTGCTCGCGAGGCCGCAAAGCCGATCAGAACCGCTAGAGGGGAGGCTGAGAGAGCCGTCCTTACCTTCCAGGCTGCCGCAGTTGAGGCACGTACTCTTGCCGGAGAGATGATCCCGATCGAAGGGGCTTCGCCCGGTGAGGGCAAACTCGCCTTCACAATGCGAGTTCCCCGTGGGGTAGTGGGCGCAATCTCCCCTTTCAACTTCCCACTCAACCTCGTGGTTCACAAGGTTGCCCCGGCCATCGCCGCGGGATGCCCGGTAGTGCTGAAACCAGCAAGTCAAACCCCGATATCTGCCATCTTTCTCCAAGAAATCCTGATGGATGAATGTGGCCTACCTCCGGGCTGGTTCAACATCGTGACGGGCCCCGGCGCATCGGTTGGAGACCCGCTCGTGGACCACCCCGATGTGGCGGTCATCACCTTTACCGGATCACCAGAGGTTGGCTGGGCAATTGCATCTCGAGCGGCTACCAAGAAGGTTGGCCTAGAACTTGGCAACAATGCACCTGTGATTATCGACGCCAGCGGCGATTGGCGCACCGCCTCGGCAAAGATCGCTCTGGCAGGGTTTAGTCATGCGGGTCAGTCCTGCATCTCAACCCAGCGGATCTACGTGCATTCATCAGTTGCCGAAGAGTTCTCAACGGACCTGGTTCAGCGGGTGAATTCTCTTGTGGTGGGGGACCCAATGGACGAGAACACAGATGTTTCGGCGTTGATCAGCACCTCGGAAGCTGCGAGGGTCAAGTCCTGGGTGGACGATGCTCAAAACGCTGGGGCAAAGCTCCTCGCCGGTGGTGAACTAGTGGATGGCGTGATGATGCCGACGGTGCTGAGTCAGGTAACTCCA
>JAGQSI010000096.1 GCA_020439605.1 Acidimicrobiales bacterium
CAATAGTGTCTCGCCTCTGAGCTCTGTGGTTGACCATTCAGGGTCCAGCGAAGGCGTCCTCAACGTCACTGGACCCAGAGCATCGTGAGGTTGCAGATCCCACAACAGAGCAGGGCGCTGCCCGTGCCAGCGAATCCCATAGGACAACTTGCCCCAAGCCGTTGGAGCATCGTGGATCTCGACTCCTCCACCAAACCACATAGCGGCCATGGTGGGCAGGAGATCCAGCCCGTCGCGACGTTCGGCCACCAACAGGGAACGAACCGCAATCACGACCGCAGCCGACGCAGCCAGATCATGTCCGATCCGGCGACCGTCTCGGCCTGGCCCGGGCCATGTGCCGGTTGACGAAGCTGTGGCCAGAAGTGTTTCGAGTTCCTCGAACGCGCCTGGTTCCCCTGCATCTAGGCGTTCGCCTACAGCAAGAAACTTCTCGTAGGTTTCGACTGGCTCAAAAGCTGGCCCTCCAGAGCCAATCCGCCCAGCCACTTCCTCAACCTGTTGTGCTGCCTGAGGTTGAGCTCCAAGAGCGAGCATCTCAGCCGTTGATCCAAGCGCTCGCGCCGCACGGGCACGCTGAGCAGGCGTAAGACGGCCCTTACGGTCCGCTCGATCAATGCGTTCTACCGCTGCTGCCACATCGGCCATGACCCACTCCAGAACCCCCGGCACCCGATGCAGACGTTGATGCCACGCCACTGTGGCCAAGAACGTGACATCAGAATCAGTATCAGCACCGAAGACCAGATCCGCCCATCCCACCACCATCGGCCCAACATCATTGGGTCGATCCAACATGTCGAGAGCGGTGAGGATTGTCTCAGTTGCTCCAGCGTCAATAACTGGGGCGTCTACCCCATCACGATGAACTCCGGACCCATCATGGGCCAACCCGAGTTGGCGCACAGCACGGTCGAATGCAACCTCTGCTCGCGGTTCGGGAAGCACGACCCTTGGACCTCGTGCATGTATGGCCCATCCGGAGCCAACCGAGTCGACGTCGGGGATCACGGTCGGAAACCCGATGGTTTCGTTTGGGTCCATCTCCCCGACAGGCACAAGCACCCGAATCTTCGCCGTATGCGCTAGCGGATAGATGTAGGCACCCGTGGCTAGTCCATCGGAGCACTTAGCGTCTACAAGCTCAGAGCCCGCCTCTCCAGCCGTGACAACGCCTTTCACATCGCCATCAGCGAGGCTGCCCGAAGCCATCGTGGCTGGTCTACGAGGAAGAACTACAGCTGGGCGAGAATCCACCCTGATGAGGTGAGCCTCGTCTCGCCCCACCCCGCCAAGGGTCGGCGAAATCTCAATCTGACCAGCAGCACCTATCGCGTCAGCCACAAATGGACGGACCACAAAAGCCACGGCGCAAGGAACGGGAGTGAGGTTCTCAACCTCAACCACCACCCATTCGTCACCGACCATGCGCTGTGAACGTATGCCGTAAACCCTCTGAACCACGTCTCCGCCGGGCACTCGCAGACGGGTTTCCACTACTGGTGCGTCGTCAATGAGGGTCTGGCGGACCGACGCCTCGACCGAGGGCAAATGCCAGCGGTCATCGGCACCTATCCACCAATCCAGGCTCCATCCAGCACCAACAAGTAGACCTGCTGGATCCACAGTTGTTGCAGGGCCCGGGCCAACCGTGCCAACCAAAGTGGTTGACGGCTCCAAAGTCCTGCGGCGTGGCTGAAGATGCCAAGGAAGAACCCATTGTTGTTCGGTCAATCGGTCGAGCAACGAACTCTTTGGAGAGCTGATCTGTGACCTGTTCGGGCTAGCTGGGGCGGCTAGCTCGGCCGTTGAAGATTGTCTTTTGCGCAACATGGCACCTTCGGTTTATCTGGCCGGAGCAATGCCGTCCATCTCGCGGCCTGATCCTCTACGCAAGAGACCAGCGTACGCCTCAGCAGCCGAGCGACCCTCATGGCAGCACCCATAAACCTCTGAGGCGATCGGCATGTCGAGTCCCAACTCGTTCGCCAACTCCATCACCACCTTCGAGGTCTTCACTCCCTCAGCCACCATGTTCATCGAAGCAATGATCTCATCGATTGTGTTTCCCTCACCCAGAAGTTGACCCACATGGCGGTTACGACTCTGGGGACTAATGCAGGTAGCAACGAGGTCACCCATGCCGGCCAAGCCTGAAAAGGTGAGCGGCTCGCCTCCAAGCGCAACTCCCATACGAGTCACCTCTGAGAGCCCGCGAGTAATTACAGCGGCGCGGGTGTTGTCACCAGCCCCAACCCCGTCAGCCATGCCAGATGCTATGGCGATCACATTCTTCAACACTCCGCCCAACTCGCAGCCGATGATGTCCTCATTCGTGTAAACCCGAAACAGCTCCGCCTGGAAGATCTTCTGAACAGCTTGAGAGATGTTGTGATCGTCCATGGCAACCACGCTCGCTGCGGCATGCCCAGCAAGAATCTCCTTGGCAAGGTTGGGACCGGTGAGAATTCCGACCGGATGACCGGGAAGGACCTCCTCCACCAACTGGCTCATCCGTAGTCTCGTTCCGAGTTCGAGTCCCTTGGACAATGAGATAACCGGCACCCACGGCCGAAGGTAGGGCTTCACGGCCTCCAAAGAACTTCTGAAGCCCTGTGACGGAACACCCATCACCAGTAGGTCAGCATCTCTCACAGCGCGCTCAAGGTCTGCGGTTGCTCGCAGTTGAGTAGGCAGTTTGTACCCCGCTAGATAGTCCCCATTCTCATGTTCCTGGTCGATCTGTTCCGCAAGCGCGCTACGCCTGGACCACAGCATCGTCGGAGCATTCTGGGCAGCCAACGCCGCCACCGTCGTACCCCATGAACCTGCACCGATTACCGAGACCCGAATGTCCATCGCCGCAGCGTAGATCCAACTAGGCGTTAGCGTTCATGAAGTGAACGTATCTGTCGTCATTCCTGTCAAAGCGTTCACTGCCGCGAAACTACGGCTCTCCCCTGCCTTGACCCCCCGTCAACGCGAAGCTCTTGCAAAACACATGGCGCAGAACGTTGTTGACGCAGCTGGGCCTCTTCCGGTTGTCATTGTCTGCGACGACGCTGCTGTAAGGACCTGGGCCAGCCAGCAAGACCTAACCGTTTGTTGGTCGCCGGGGCTTGGACTCGACGGTGCGGTAGAAGCTGGCGTTGCTCTCGCCGAATCAAATGGTGCAGAACGCATCATCGTCGCCCACTCCGATCTCCCGTTAGCCGCCAACTTCGAGCACCTGTTGTCCATAGATGGCGTAGTGATAGTGCCTGACCGTCGACTAGACGGCACCAATGTCATCGTGATCCCGCCGTCGCAGGGCTTCCGTTTCGCCTATGGTCCCGGATCGTTCGGCCGCCACCACCAAGAAGCAATCCGCCTCGGCCTAGAAGTTTCTGTGCTCAACGATGAACATCTCAACTGGGATGTCGATATTCCTGATGACCTACACCTCCCGGGTGGCCGGTCGCTGCTTGAGGAGGTTCGGAATTGACTCACCTGCTGACGGGACCATCTGGCCCGCCGCTCGATGTCCCAGCGCGTGCGCTTGCTATCGGCGCACATCCAGATGACATCGAGTTTGGAGCAGGCGCCACACTCGCAAGATGGGCCGAACAAGGCTGCGAGGTGTCACTTCTCATCTGCACCGACGGATCCAAGGGAACCTGGAACCCAGAGGCCGACATCGAAGCTCTTATCTCAACGAGGGCAGATGAGGCTCGAGCCGCAGCCAAAGAGCTCGGAGCAACCGGCGAGGTGGTTCTTCTCGGACGGGTTGATGGAGAACTAGAAAACGACCGTCAAACCCGCTCGGAGATAGCGAAATGGATCCGGCTTCTACGGCCAACCGTCCTGCTCGGCCACGATCCCTGGCAGCGCTATCGCCTCCACCCTGATCACCGCGCTGCAGGGTTTCTCACCACGGATTCACTTGTCGCTGCACGCGACCCACACTTCTTTCCGGAACACGACCTCGAACATCACAGACCAGAAGCGTTGCTGTTGTTTGAGGCCGACGAACCAGACCATGGGGAACCAGCCGAGGAACGTCATCTCATGGCTCGTATCGCTGCGCTAGAGGCTCATCAGTCTCAATATGAGTCCACAATGTTCATCACAGAAGACCCTGAGACAGCCGAGAAGGAACGTGAACGCTTCCACCGCTCCCAACGTGGGGTACTTCAGCGTGGTGGCTCCTGGGCGGGAATTGCGCTCGCTGAGGCGTTCAGGTTCATGCCAACCGACCGGTAGGCCAACCAGTACCGGAAAATGTCAGAAGGGGGAGAGCCGAAGCCCTCCCCCTTCTTCTAAGCGTTACAACAGGTGTAGTTACTTAGCCAGCTTGGGAGCTGGAATTTCCTTGTTGACGGTCTTCTTGAAGGTGGCGCCAGCTCCAACCTTGGGAGCTTTCTTGGCCTTGACCTTGACGGTCTCGCCTGTGCGTGGGTTACGAGCGGTGGTGGCAGCCTTGGCAACCTGCTCGAAGCTCACGAATCCGGTCAGGGTGATCTTGTCGCCCTTGGTCACGCTAGCGAGAACGACTTCTTCGAAGGCCTTCAGAAAGTTCGCTGCGCTGGTCTTGTCAGTTTCGGCCTGCTTGGCGATTAGCTCTACGAGCTCGGCCTTGGTGATGTTGGCCACGGCCAACCTCCTGGTTTCTGTTCGGGTATTGCGCCCAGCACCGTATATGCACGGGGCGATAACGCCAGTATCGTCAAGTCTCACAACGTTTTCGCGGATACCCCTACCATCGGGGTTCATGCTCGAAGACGGAACCTACGATGTGATCATCGTCGATGCCTCAACCGACCCCGAACAAGGCGAGGTCCTGCACCTCGAATTGACGGTTCTAGCCGGGGTGCACAAGGGCGAGGTTGTACCCATCCAGGCGTCGGGAACGGGCCTAGAAGACTTTGAAGCGCTCGGCTGTCCAGGCACCCTTGAAGTCTTAGGTGGGGTGCCTTCTTTAACGATCGAGAGCTAGGCCGTGTAGGCAGACCCTGTAGGCAGGTGACATGGATCAGCGAGCAGCCTTGGATTTGGCTCGATTATGTGGATCGCATAGGCGCTGAAGGTTCTCGAGCACCGTATCGCCGCCTTGTGCATAGGGATTTATGTGGTCATATTCGAGGAAGTCCCTTGCGTTGCAACCAGGATGATGACACTGCGGATACTTCTCGTCTACTACGCGTTTTTGACGCCTGGTTGGGCTCCGACGACGTGGACTGGCATCGATTGGGTTCCTCTTGTTGTCATGGATGAGCAAGGAGACGAACGCGTCGGAGAGGAACTCCCCTAGAGCATGGTCAGATATCGGGGTGCCGTCGTTCAAACGATTCCCTTCTTCTGTTACATGCACTACCACCTCTGCGCAGACCCCTCCGCCATGGGTCATCGTGTGGGCAAGCGAGTCGGCTCTTTGTTGGGCCAGCGTCGCGCCCGCGGGCGCGTTCATGGCCTTTGTCCCAGAATCAATCACTGCGCAAACGGCTCCTCCCACTGCCGGAGTGAGTCGCGCTGTGATGACGATCATGCCGTCTGGCTCAGTACGCCACCTGACCCCTCTGGCTTTCGACTGGCGTTTACGAGCTTCGTCTTCTGATTCGTGACGGTTCAGCCACGTAGCAATCGCGGTTGTCAAGAGATCGGCGGGCGTGGTTATCGCAATGTGGATGAGATCATCGACGTTCTCAGCACTGAGCGAAGCCACGAGTACACGAGCTTTCGCATAGGAAATTTCTCCCTGAGCCATCGCCACATCTAACTGCGGATAGGTCTGCATGGCTCTTGCTACCCGAACCTGCGAACGGGCGGAAGACATCTCAATGTCGCATCGCTGAGATAGCCACGCGGCACAACTGAGAGCTCCTGTTCTGGCCCATTTCCCATTTGCATCCAACTCCCCCACCAGAACCAGCAGCTCGTAGGTATTGGCGTTGAGCCGTCTGGTCAGTCCAACTATCTCCGATTCCAACTGTTCGACTGGCATACCAGTAAGTGCCGACCGCTCCCGTGGGCGCGCTCGGTCGCCAGTAGAACCACCGTCATGTGAAGCGCCAACATCTTGTGTCTTCATCAGATCAATCCCTTTGTCTCGCCAACCAATGCCTTGGCTCGCCAACCTACAAAGGGACTGTGACAGTCAAGGCCCGCCTCACCCCGCATCGGCCCGCCTCTGTCCGATCTACAAACGCGCCCGCGGGCGCGAAACACCCAGAGCTACAACGATCTGATTAGGTCAACTGCCGTCCATATGGCCAATGCGGCAAATACTGCTGCTCCCACATAGTTCACCCGGTGTATCGGAACCTTGGCCACTAGTTGTCTGCCGAAGGTTGCAGCTATGGCGCCGACACTGGCTAGGGCCAGCCACGCTCCGATCGCGGTGTAGAGGGGCTCTCCGCTTCGCGCTGCGAGACTTGCGGTCGCCAACTGGGTGAGATCTCCCCATTCCGCTACCAGGATCACTCCGAAACTTCCGACAACGGTCTTCCAGATGGTGGGCATCTCGGATTCGACGTCCACACCTTCTTGTTCCGCTGCTGAACGCGCAGCTCGTATCAACATCGCTGAGCCAGCGGCAAAGAGAACCAGGACCACCCCAGAGACCACTTCGTCTGGAAGTTTCCCCAAGAGGCTGCCTGCCGCCACTGCTACCACAACGTGGATCACGAACGCACTGACCACCCCGACCCATACCCAAAGTGGTCGACGAAACCTCGTGACCAGCACGATGGTTGCGAACATTGTCTTGTCCGGCAATTCGGCTGGAAAGACTGTCAAAAACGCCTTGATCAGTGAACCCAAGGAGCGAGATCCTAAGGAAAGTTAACGGGAGGTGAAAATCGCCAACCATCCACCGCGTAACCCAACCGGAGGGTGTTTGATGGTTGACGGTGATCCACCTTGAAGTCCTCAGCGACACCCGTTCGAGAATCGAACCTGGGCACGCGGTTGACTTCCGAACGCCTAGGGGGCCTAGTGACCGCATTCGCCGCTACTTCTGATCTGTCATGCCGACGCACTTATGTGCTCGACACGTCGGTGCTGCTCGCAGATCCTCAAGCGCTAGAACGTTTCGAT
>JAGQSI010000097.1 GCA_020439605.1 Acidimicrobiales bacterium
CAGGCACCGAGTTGGGCAACGGCCGTACTTCCGATCAATCGAGCCACTCGGGGCAGGCTCTTCGTTGCCGGGCGCTTTCCCAATCTTTGTCAATCTTTGACAACCGACTTCATAATCTCAATGGCTGAGGCGACCATGGCATCTTCGTCCACCCAGTTGCCAGCATCAGCGCCACCACCAGCGTTGGTCAGCAACAGCGAGTAACCCTTATCGCCAACGCCAGCAACCAGCGTGACGCCGCCCTTGGACTTGGAGCCGAACACCTCGTCACCGATACCAGACACATCGAGCAGCTCAACTTTGGAGTCAGCCTGACCGCCTAGGTATGCATTGGGATCTCGAGGCGTGTTTGCCAGTTGCTCTTCATCTAGCACTGCCAGCTCAGCCTTGAGGTAATGCGCCTCGGAGCTGTAATAGCACGTTGGCGACACAGCGTCCATAGATTCGGTGGTCACATCATCGGCACCCATCTGAGCAGCCATTTCTTCTTTAGAGAAAAGACTGCAGGCATCAACTGCCACCGCTTCATCGTCATCCTCTGCTTGACCGGATGAGTCCGCGCCTTGATTACTATCACCCGCTTTGTCGACGTTTGAAGAATCATCAACGCCAGCTTTATCAGCCTTCTCCTTGGTGTCAGAACCACAGCCTGTAGCTGCGAAGGTGAGCGACATAACAGCTAGTGCAGCTCCGAGGAAACGCAAACGCTTGGACATCTGAACTCCTTGTATTACCCGATGGATATGGGGAATGTAACCGAGGTTGCAACATGTCGCCATGGATACTGGCCTATGTGCGGCTCCAGAGGTTTCGCCTCGAGAGCCGAGCTACGAGGCTCCGAGGGAGAAAAGCTCAGCGTGTGTATAAAGTCCAACCTCTACCGCTTAGGAGCTCGCGTGCGATGAGAAAGCTTAGATACTCGATAAACGCGACACTTGACGGCTGCTGCGACCATCAAGTCGGCATTCCAGACGAAGAATCACATCGTTACTGGGCTAAGAGCCTGCAACGTGCTGATGCGTTGCTGTTTGGTCGGGTCACCTACGAGATGATGGAACAGGCATGGCGTAAGCCTGCCGATGGGAACTGGCCCGAATGGATGGACGATGGAGACATTGCTTTTGCCGAGTCCATCGGGGCCGCTACCAAATTTGTGGTCTCATCCAAGCTGACCGAAGTCGCTTGGAATAGCCATCTCCTTCGAGGAGAGCTGGGCGAGGCGGTTCGACAACTCAAAGAAGAACCAGGCGATTCCTTGTTCGTGGGCGGGGTGAGTTTGCCATCTGCACTTGCTGATATGGGGCTGATCGATGAATACGAGTTTGTTCTCAACCCGGTTATCGCCGGCCATGGGCCCCGGCTCCTCGACGGGTTGCGGGAACGGATCAACCTCGAACTCGTTGGGAGCAGACAGTTCGGTTCTGGAGCGATGGCACTTACTTACCGACCCATAGAGAAGACCTAAACCTGAGGAGTTCCGTGACAAACGATGACCTGGTTCAGATCCATCTGATCGAGCAGTTGAAGTTCCGCTACCTGCGTCACCTGGATCTCAAACAATGGGACGATCTAGCTGACTGCTTCACGCCGGAAGCCACTGCGACCTATGGAGCCATCCCCAAGATCGATGGCCGTGACGCGATCATCGAGTTCTTGAGCAGTTCGCTCTCAAGCACCAACATGTTGACCAGTCACAAGGCCCATCACCCCGAGATCAACCTGCTGAGCAACAATCAGGCAAATGGCCTTTGGTCATTGGAGGATGAGGTACTTGTGCTTGATGCGGCGATTGAGATCCGGGGTTGTGCCATCTACCAGGACGAATACGTTCTGAGCGATACCGGCTGGCTCATTGCGCACACCGGCTACCGCCGCATCTATGAAGACACCCGACCCCGCCCAATCGAGGCTCACATCACCGCCAAGTGGTGGGACGCACCGATGCCTTAGAGGTACTCGCACAAGTAGGCGGTCGGGGCGGCCACCTTTAGGTCGAAGCCGCTTGACCCAAGCACCTCAAAGCTGCTGTTGACACCAAATGATTGCCACTGCTCGGAACCATCTAGACGCACTAACAACTCGCCAGACACAACTGTCATGCGTTCCGCACTATCTGTGCCGAAATGGAACACTCCCGCATCCATAACTCCGACACTCAGGCGCTCACCGTCGCGTTCGAACCCGATGCTTTGGACGCCATCTTCGAAATAGGTGTTGTGTTGAAGTGCCATGTTGCGATGGTGTCAGCTTTTCCTAAGCCCAGCAACATCGGCGTGTGCGCTGTTGAGCTTCTTGGCGCTCGAGGCGGTCGGTAACGTTGGCTGCAGCGATGGAGGCATAGATGACCAAACACAACACACGCCGCAACAGTTTCCTACCCCATCGCCCAAACCCCATCACGCACAACGGGCACGGACTCCTTCACTCAGAAGGTGTGGCAGTTCAACTCTTGCGGTGGCCACTGTTGGGTTCTCTGGTCGGAGTGCTGGCTGGAGTGTCCTCGGCGGTCTTTCTCATCTCCTTGGAATGGGTCACTGAGCAGTCTGCCAAGACCGACTGGCTGCTCTACTTGCTGCCAGTGGGTGGCCTTGTGATCGGACTCGCCTACCACTACGGAGGTGGCCGTTCGAGCGAGGGCAACTCTTTGATCATCGATGAGATACACGACCCCAAAGCGTGGGTTCCCCGTCGAATGGCCCCGATGGTCCTCATAGGTACCTTAAGCACGCACCTGCTCGGGGGTTCTGCAGGCAGAGAAGGTACCGCCGTGCAGATGAGCGGCAGCCTCACCGATGGGGCATCTCGGATACTGCGCCTGAACCCCGACGATCGCCGTGTCATGTTGATTGCCTCTATCGCTGGCGGATTCGGTGCAGTATTCGGAGTGCCGCTAGCAGGAGCGGTCTTCGCACTCGAGGTTCAATCTGCAAAACGTGTCTTTGGCGCGGCGTTGGTAGCGAGTCTCACAGCATCTGTGGTCGGCAACATCGTGGTTCACCAACTTGGAGTGCACCATTCGTTGTTGCCCCAACTCGGACACGTTGGGTTCTCGGGTGTTCTGATACCGAAGGTAATGGTGGCTGCTATGGCCTTCGGGATCGCCGGCGCGGGTTTCATTCATCTCACCCACTCGGTCAAGCATGCTTTTGAACGAATGGTGCGCTGGGCACCAGCTCGACCGGTGATCGGCGGTTTCATGGTCATCGCTCTGACATTGGCGGTAGGCGACAGGACATACAACGGCCTATCTCTCGACCTGATCGACACAAGTCTTCATGGAGGGCCAGTACCTACCTGGGGGTTTGCCCTCAAGCTCGTATTCACTGCACTCACCCTCGGTTCGGGCTTTGTTGGTGGAGAGGTGACTCCCCTATTCGTGATTGGCGCAACCCTCGGAGTCACCCTCGCTGGGGTACTCGGAGCACCCGTCTCGCTGTTTGCCGCGCTCGGTTTTGTTGCTGTGTTCGCTGGGGCGGCCAATGCACCGATTGCCTGCACGATCATGGGCCTTGAGCTGTTCGGGCCCGGTGCCGTGGTCTACTTCGCGCTGGCCTGCGGGGGCAGCTACATATTCTCAACCCATCACAGCATCTATGCCATGGAGCGCGACAACGCTGCGGAGCAACCTAGCTGGCTTGCTCGCGCTATAAACCTGACCAGTCCATCGCAGCGAACCCGAGCCAAACCATGACAAGTTCAGAGCAACCGCCAACCAACCGCTATCTGAGTGGCAACTTCGCCCCCGTCAACAAAGAGGTCACCGTCACCAATCTCCCTGTTGAAGGCACCTTACCGACACACCTCGATGGGCGATACCTACGAAATGGACCCAACCCGATCAGCGTTGTGGACCCGCCGACCTACCACTGGTTTCTCGGCGATGGAATGGTGCATGGCATTCGGCTCCGCGATGGCAAAGCCGAGTGGTACCGAAATCGTTGGGTCCGTTCCTCAGGGGTAGCTGAAGCCTTCGGCGAAGAACCTCACCCCGGCCCAACCAACAACGGCTTCGACTTCGGCGCCAACACCAACGTGATCGGCCACGGCGGTCGCACATTCGCCATTGTTGAGGCCGGGCCAAACCCCTACGAGCTAACCGATGAGCTCGACACCATTGGACCGTGCGATTTCGATGGCACCCTCGGCGGAGGTTGGAGCGCTCATCCTCACCGTGACCCGACAACCGGCGAACTACACACCGTGTCCTATCACTGGGCCTGGGGCAACAAGGTGAGATACAGCGTCCTCGACCGCGTCGGCAAGGTCACAAAGCTGGTTGAGGTGCAAACCACCGGCGCTCCCATGGTGCACGACTGCGCCATCACCGCTTCGTCCGTTGTCATCTATGACCTGCCGACCGTGCTCAACGTGGATGCTGCTATCGCTGGAGCCTCGCTGCCCTACCGGTGGGACAATGACTATCCCGCTCGCGTTGGCCTACTTGCCCGCGATGGCGATGGCACTGAGGTGCAATGGTTCGACGTGGATCCCTGTTATGTGTTCCATACGCTCAACGCGTTTGACGACGGGGACAAGGTGGTGCTGGACCTTGTGCGCCACGACCGCATGTTTGCCACAGACTTCAACGGGCCCAACGAGGGCACGCCAACTCTCGAACGTTGGACCTTGGAGCGAGCATCAGGCCGGGTGCACACCACAGTGTTGGCCGAAGGTGGCCATGAGTTCCCTCGAATCGACGAACGGCTCTTCGGCTCCTCGCACCGCTACGGCTACACCATCGGCATCGACGCCGGCGACGGCGACGGCTCGCATCAGGCCGTCGGATTCGAGAACATCCTTTACCGGCACGACATGGTCCAGGGAACCACCACAGTGCGCAGTTTCGGTGCTGGGTCCAGCGTTGGAGAGTTCGTCTTTGTGCCCAACTCGCCGGTCTCGCCCGAAGATGACGGTGTTCTCATGGGGTTCAGCCATGACCCGGTCTCAGACACATCACGGCTCGAAGTTGTGGACGCTCAAACACTGGAATCGGTTGCGGCAGTGCAGCTTCCAGTTCGGGTACCCGTTGGATTCCATGGCAACTGGGTTCCCACAACAGAGCTATCCCACCTCGTCTAGGCGATAGATATCGCCAAGGTCTCCCCCATCGAGAAGCTGACTCGGGGGACCCGATGCGATGAGCCGTCCACGGTCCAACACGACGACGATGTCGGCCAGTTCGACACCCTGCAGTCTGTGAGTTACCTCGATGATTGTGACTCCGGGCAACGCTGAGCGAAGAGTTGAACGGATCTGGACCTCTAGTTCCACATTCAGGTTTGCGGTGAACTCATCGAGGATCAACACCTTGGGATCCATCAACACCGCTCTGGCCAGACACAACCGTTGGACCTGACCTCCCGATAGCGCAACAGAACTGCGACCCACATGGGTATCGAGTCCTTCTGGCATGGCCCGGATCTCATCGGCGAGGCCCGCTATATCCAACGCTCGCCACAGTTGCGCATCGCTGGCTTGGGGAGTGGCGAGACGAAGGTTCTCCGCAATGGAACCCTGCAGCAATTGGTTCTTCTGGGAGACCGAGACAACCGAGCGCCTGAGTGAGTCAAGCGTGAATGCGCCGATCTTGTGGCCATCGACGCTGACCGCGCCGAGGGTCGGGTCGTCATAACGCTGCAAGAGCTGAACCAAGGTTGATTTTCCAGAGCCGGACCGTCCAACAATCACGGCGTGGGTACCAGCGCTAACCGTGAACGAGACATCTTCTAGTGCCTTCACCGGCGCCACCTCGCTAGAGCCAGACACCTCCCCGCCGGTCGGGTAGACGTAGGAAACGGCACCAAATCGGACTTCGGGACCCTTGTCCAGAACGAGAACCTCGCTACCGTCGCTCACCTTCTGCGGAGCGTGACAGATCTCCCACAACCGACGTGCCGCAGCCAACGAATGATCCAAATAGCCGGTGGCGTCTTCGATCCCACGGGGGCCTTCGAAAATGCGCAAGCTCGCAGCAGCGAGCGCCGCCAAAGCCGGTGCCGTCAATTCCTCCCAACCCAGCACCACTATCGACATTGCGGCCACCACCGACAAGGTCACATTGGCTCCCCTGCGTATGGCCATGAGATCTCGTGGTGCAACAGCGCGCTGGGCCACGGCCGCACCCAGTTCATCCATCTCCTCAAGGCGTTGGACACCTCGGCCATATCCCAGCACCTCGTCCAGTCCATGGATGGTGTCGCTCACATGGTGGGTGAGATTGCGCCGCTGCGCGAGAGTGTCTCGGGTTCTCGCCATCGCCGTTCTGGTTCCCAGGTAGGGCACCACGAGCAGGGAGACAGCGAGGCAGATCGCTGCAATCCAAACCACTCCCCACCCAACCCAAAAGCCGGCCATGGCCACTGCGCCAGCTCCAACGATGTAGGCAGATACCACCGGCGCAAAGGTGTGGGCGTAGACGACCTCGATGCGATCCACATCACGGGTGAGGCTGGTGAGCAGATCGCCAGATCGCGAGTGGGACACGATGTATGGCGCCTTGGGCCACATAGTGGCAAACACGTGACCCCGTAACAGTTCCAATGCCTTGAATGCCACGAAATGACCGGTGAACTGTTCGCCATAGAAGGCAAGTGCCTTGGCCAACGAAAGCACCACCAACGTTGCCACTAGCTTCGAGAGGCCGTCGCCACCGTTGTTGACACGGATCACGCCACCGGCCGCAGTGGCGAAGAGCGCGAGGTCAAGGCTCAGAGAGATCACCCTCAGCGCGGTGGAGACCAGCAGGGGACTGTGCACCGGCTTGGTGATCCCAAGCAGCCAAGCGAGCACCTCGCGCAGGGTTGGAGAATTGGCTTCAGACACCAATCTTCTCCTGTTCTTTGACGAGCACGCCGCCACGGAGCGAATAGATGTCATCAGCAATACGCAACAGCGAGCGACGATGGGTGACCATCACCACTGTCCAGTCACGGGGCAGGTCCTCGATGGCGTCGATGATGTGAGCTTCCGACTCAATGTCGACCTGGCTAGTTGGTTCATCGAGCAACAAAAGCTTTCGTCCAGATAGCAATGCACGGGCCAGAGATATTCGCTGAGCCTG
>JAGQSI010000098.1 GCA_020439605.1 Acidimicrobiales bacterium
AGGTGTGATCGTCACACGCGTCGCGAGTGGCGGCCTCAAGATTCAAGCGTAGAAGAGGTTCTGTGTTGGATGGTCGCAGATTGAACCACCAATCTCCGAAATCGACGGTCAAACCATCGAGTCTGTCCTGGTTTGCAGCCGGCGAGGCGGAGCTGAAATGGGCTGCCACAGCATCGATCACAGCGAGGGGATCTGCCACCTGGGTGTTGATCTCACCCGAGTCTGCATAACGATCGAATGGCTTTCGCAGCTCAGACATTGGTTCTTCACCGCGACACCGGCGCTCCAGAACATGCATCGCCGCTATGAGTCCTGAGTCCGCTCGATAGTTGTCACGGAAGTAATAGTGAGCGGAGTGCTCACCACCAAACGCGGCACCGGTGCGTGCCATCTCGGCCTTTATGTAGGAATGGCCGACCTTGGTCCGAACTGGGATGCCACCGTTCTCGGTAACCACCTCTGGGACCGCTTTCGAGCAGATCAAGTTGTGCAGAACCGTTGCGCCGGGTTCTTTCTCCAGCACTCCCGCAGCTACCAGCGCTGTGGTTGTGGAGCCCGACAGGCCAATACCTAGCTCATCGACCACAAAGACCCGGTCCGCATCGCCATCGAACGCAAATCCAATATCGGCTCCCACCTCACGCACCCGAGCACACAGGTCTCGTTGGTTCTCGGGTTGGATCGGATCAGCTGGATGGTTGGGGAAGGTTCCGTCCAGCTCCGGGTAGAGAATCTCCAGCTCGAACGGCAGCGTCTCAAACACCACGGGAACCACTAGTCCGCCCATTCCATTGGCCGTATCGGCAACCACCTTTAGCGGGCGAAACGCAGAAACATCCACGAACGAACGAACGTGGTCTGCAAACGCGTTCAACAGATCTAGCTGCTTGTATCCGCCGGGCGATGCCACCGATGGCAACTCCACACGAGCCATGTCTCGAACCTGTGCGAGACCAGTATCGATGCCGACCGGTCGAGCACCCGCAAGACAGAACTTGATGCCGTTGTACTGGGCGGGATTATGCGAAGCGGTGAACATCGCTCCTGGCGCACCACGACTTCCCGACGCGAAATAGAGAAGATCGGTTGATGCGAGACCAAGGTCCACTACATCTACGCCTTGGGATCTAACACCGTCGCTGAATGCTTCTGAGAGCTCGACACCCGATGGCCGCATATCGCGGGCCACCACGATCTCAGGCACATCTCCACCTTCAGAGAGAGCGAATTTTGCGAAAGCAGCACCTATGGCGCGGCAACCCGCCGCGTCTATCTGGTCGGGGAATGTTCCCCTGACGTCATAGGCCTTGAAGATTGAATCTAGGTCTGACATGGCCCGGCGACCTTAGCCCTCAGCGGCGGTCGTGCCGAGCAGGAGAAGATCTCGTTCTTGCGAAGTGAGGTCATATGCCCCAGATTTTGCCAGTCTATTGATGCGGCTCAGGTCCTTGATGAACAACATGCCGTCGGCGAGAAGGTGAACTGTTGACGATGCCGAGTTGGCAACTTCGACTGGCACATCCACAACCTTGAGGTTGTATCTCTCAAGGAGGTGCAGCACTTCAACATCAAACGCAAAGCCATCTATCTGACAACGTTTGAAGACAACTTCCGCGACTGCGGCCCGAAACGCCTTGAGCCCGCTCTGAGTGTCCGCATAGGGCTTCTGCAACACCAGACGAGTTGTTTGGTTGATGGCCTTGCTACCAATCCGACGCAGGCCGGTGGTTTCGGTGATGGTCTGGGAGTCAGGGTGATAGCGATTACCAGTGACCGCATCTGCCCCGGCCTCGATACCTTCAAGCAAGGACATGATCTGCCTAGGTGCGTATGACAGGTCAGCGTCTGTGAAAGCCCTAACTCGTCCACTGGCTCCAAGCATTCCAGCGCGCACTGCGGCGCCCTTTCCACGATTCTTGGAGAATTCGATTACAACGTCCGCTCCGGCGAGCTTGGCTTGTTGGGCAGTGGCATCACTCGATCCATCGTCCACCACAACGATCTCTAGATCATTTGGCTCAAGATGCTCCGAGAGTTCGGCTCTGATCCGTTCGAGAGTCGGACCGATGGTGCCTTCTTCCCCAAAAGCAGGGATGACCACGCTGAGGCGAATCTCTTCAGTCATCACTTCTGGCTCCAAGGTCACTTTCGACATCGGGTTCTTGGACCACATCGGATTCCAGAGCCACATCGGGTTCTAGAGCCACATCGGATTCTTCGACCTTGTCTGTTGCGGTATCAGCCAACGGGTCACCGGAGTCAACAGAGCCAGAAGATTGGCTCGGATGCTCAGTCGTTGTGGGATCGACCACCGCTGGGATGTCCACCAAACTGTCAAGCATCATCGAAAGCCACGGCTGCTTTTCTGGAGCAACCTCTATCTGTGGTCTGCGAGCGAGCATTACCAACCCGACAAGGCCAAGAATCGTCAACGCTGAGGCCCCAAGATCTATTGGTGTTCTACCGAAATCCATGGAGACATGGGTGTCTGTTGGGATGACCACCATCAGATTTGGGGTAACTCGATACGGCCCAGATCCTCCCGAAACCTTCCAGTTGGGAAAGTAGGAGGTCTTGACCAGAACTGGTACCCCGGGCTTGCTGACATCAAACGAGATCGTGTTAGTGCCTTGTTCGATGTTGGAGACCTCGACAGCCTCCAACTCCGTTTGTGGCAGCGAGGGCAGCTGGTCTATCGGCCCAGTGGCACCTAGTTGGTCACGTACCCATTTCACGATGTTGCGATCATGAGCAGGTACAGGACGGGCCTCAACCCGCTTCCAATCCTTGGGTCCGGTGGCAGCGATGTTTACGCTCGCATCGCTGGACCTGAACCAGGCACTAGCAATCGGCAACCAGCCGTGTTGAGTTTCGTCTATGCCTGTAGTAACTACCGGCTCGTTGAGCAGCGGGGCGACCGTTGCTGCATCTGACACCTGGTAAATGTGCCACGGGCCAGATACAGCGATCGCAGTTAGGTCTGGGTGACGGTTGGCCTGGTCCACCGCGTTTTGTGTTGATGCCATGTAGTAGCGCACCCCGAGCAACTGCATATGGCGCACACCAGCATCCATGTCAAAGCCCGGGTAGGGAAGGTCTCGCTGCGGAGTGGAACCCCGCGTTGAGAGCTCGGCCTGCATCAAGAAGTGATACGGCACCGTGGCACTCGACTCGAAGTAGAGGCCCTCTTGTGACGCGATACACCCATTGGTGAAATACGGCAGCATCATCAGTGCCATTGGAGTGCCGTATCCGCCGATACGGTCGCCGTCGTACTCCCACATCGCTCGTCCACAACCGAAACGATCGTCTTGTCCGATACCGGACATGGTGGCGATGACAGCCTTGTATTCCTTGAATCCACCTGAGGTACACGCGACCTCGGAACCCGGCTCGTCACACCCTGCGGGTACAGCGGTCTTTCCCTCAAGACCTGTGTAGTTGTTGCCTGACCATCCAAGAGCCGGATTGAGATAGGTGGTCTTCCATCTCCATAGCGACGACTGGGTCACGGTCTGGCCGTCGGCGAGGGTAACCGCCTCTCGAGTGATGACCCCCGAGAGCATCCCATTCATTGGGAGAACTACGTAGAGCAGAGTGAATGCCACCGCCGCTACGCATGCAGTAACGGTCACTGGTCTGAGAGGACGCTGTGAGTTGCCGGCTGCCGCAGCGCCTACGACACGGATCAGTTCGCCCAAGCCAATCGCTGCTAGCAGCGACACCGACAGGAACATGAACGGCAGCAGCCTGGCGTTCCAGAGGCGAATCTGTGGCAACCATATGAACGCTGCCCAAACCGACATCCAGGCGATGGCAAGCACGAGACCAACGCGATACATCCGAATCACAGAAAAGATCACGCCCAGGAGTGCCATGAAAAACAGATACCGCAAGCCACCGGGCATGAGGTAGTACCAAACCGAGGTGTGTTCGCCGGTAGCGAAAGGAAGCCGCTCCCAGCCCATATCATTCACGTACTCGCTGCGCAAGGCAAAGGGCACGACCCAAAAGGCTGTTAGCAGGCCCGCCACAGGGACGGTCGTCGCGAGCCACCGGAGGCGGCCCTTACCCGGGCTCACCAAGAACAGGGACACGGTGCACGCCAGCACGAAGAACGCCGGGATCAGGTGACAAAGCCCGGCGAGCGCGAACAACCCGGCAGCCAAGGCCCGATGGCGCCCGGTTCTAAGACCTCGAACTGCCACACCTAGGTAGAGGATCGAAAGGGTTAACGAAATCGAGAAAGCGAACTCGCCTGCCATCGTGGAGGTGAAGTTTCCACCGATGATGTTGCCGGTGTTGTTGTAGAGCGGTTGCTGGTTGAAGATGAAGATGAGCGAACTAGCAGCGGCTAACGCTGGTATTGGAAAAGCCAGCCGGGCAGATCGAGCGAGGAACCAGCATGCGAACGGCATCGCTAGAAGCCCGGAAGCGGTAACGAGCTTGAAGGCTTGGTTGTATGGAACCGGAATCGTCAGAACAATCACTACCGCCATGGCCACAGTGAGCAACCAACGCCACCGGTAAAGCCGCGCAAACCACCAGGCCGACACGGTCGCTGCGAGAGCCCCAAGGACCACAAATGGTGCCAGAAGAACTGGAAGCCCTACGTGTAATGCAACAACGAACAGCGACGGCACCACCATGTAGAACTGGTATGCGGGAAAGCCCGAGTACCAGTCCGGAGTCCAGCCAGACAGCCGGCCGTGGGGCAAGAGATGATCTATTAGAAACCGTGGCCCCCACAGGTGCGAACCCATGTCGCCGCCGGTTGGAGTAGTGGAAGACAGGAAGTCTCCCGGGTTGAGGGCACCAAAAATTACCGCGGTACACGCCAAGATGGTGGCAGCGCTGACAAATGCCTCAACTGCTCGACCCGGCTCGCCGCCCCACGCATCGGCGTACCTGCGCCAGTGCTGCGCAACAAGCGCGTCTAGGCGAACGAAACCAGCCGTCGTCTCCGGGGTTGGTTCCTGTTCCCTCAGTTCAGTTTCAGTCACATCAGTCCCTTGATCTGAGGCCAAGTCGGCCTGGACCTCTAGGTCAGCCATAACAGCACCACCACCGTCGTCAGATTGAATCCCATATGGGCAGTTACCGCTAGACCAAGCCTCCGGGACCATATGGCAAGAAACCCAAAGATCGCGCCAACCGTCGACAGTGCAGCGAACTGAAGCGGCTGAAAGTGAGTTGCACCAAACCAAATGCTTGACGCCCCTAGCGCCACCCACTTGCCCCATTTCTTTTCAAACGCACGCAGCATCAACCCTCGGAAGAACAATTCCTCGGCTATTGGGGCGCCGATGCCCACGATGAGAATGAACAGCAGAGCACCGCCGGGGCCTACTGCCTTGTCCGCCAGTTCTCTCGCTGGCCTGGCCAGATCCTCGGTGCTTTGTCCCGAGAGCCAAAGCACCGGCGCAGAAACCAGCGGCACCACCACGATCTGGGTCACAACTCCGATGAGAAGCCCGATCGGGACGTCTATCCATCGAATTGCAGCACGGAAATCTTTGACCCAGCCATTGCCTTTAGTGGCTGCTACAAGCAACGGTGCCCCGATGAAACCGATCCAAAGCGGAGGATAGGACAGTGCCAACAGCCAGAGCGGTAGATCATCATCTGGCTTGAATCCAGCCGCAGCAACGATGAGCGCTCCAAGTAGGGCGGAAGCGAAAAAGGCCACGAGCCAGCCAACTGCAGCGTCAGCTATACCCCAACTCGGCTCGTTCAGACCTGCATCGCGCTCATCTGAAGACTGAAGACTTGAGATAAACGCGCCAGAACCACGCGAGCTAGTCGGACCAGACATGAACAAGCGATCCTATCGCTGGGCCAATGGGTGGCTTGGGTCGCAGTGGTGATCGTGCGATCAGGAGGCCACTGGCTCTGCCATGGCCTTAGCGACGGTGGTCCCGGTTCCACGAAGGTCCACGAGAGTCCAGCCCCGTGGTGCCACGGTGCGCGCAGCGTGGCGTTCGCAAAGATCGTGGGTCATCGGATGGCCTTCGGGGGTCAGCTCTTCAAGCCACACTGTGGCCGAGCCGTAGCCGTAGGAAAGGGTGACAGTTGCAGGTTCAGCACATGCCGGACGTGCACATCCACGACGCATGGCCATAAATCTATCCGGCACCTGATGAACTCTGGCGGATAGTTGGGCCAAGGTTTGATCTGTCCCATTGGGTCTACGCGGCACACCAAAATTGCTGCCGGCTGCCGGAGTGTCACTACTGCCCCCTAGCATGGCACCCATGTCCCCCGACGGTCCGCCGCCACCACCACCCCCACCACCACCTCCGCCGCGCAATCGCGGGCAGGGTTCTTCGGGTGGTCCCGGCGGCTCAGCTAATGGCCCAAACGGGTCCTCAAACTTTGGCTCTCCTCGTTTGACCGGTTCAGCACGATGGGTTGCTTGGGCGATCGCTGCCGCTGCCGCAATTGCTCTGATTCTGTTCATTGGCCAGGCGAGCAGCACGGGCGAGGATCTCTCCTACACGGATTTTCTTGCTGCAGTAAGTGCCGAGAAGGTCGAGTCCATCAAGTATGACAACACGACCGGACGCATCTCGGGCGACTATGTGAAGGGAAAGGGTCCCAACGGGGCGCAGACCTTCAAGACCACTGGACTGATCCCATTCCCCACAGAACACCTTGAGCTGTTGGCCAAACATGAGGTTGATCTAAAGCCCAACACCCACCAACCAGGGTTCTTGGACACTTGGCTACCAATCCTCATCTTCCCTGTTCTGATCATCGGTGTTTTCATGCTGATGCAACGCCGAGCACAGGGACAGATGGGCAACATCATGTCTATCGGCCGTTCTCGTGCCAAGACATACTCAACCGAGCGCCCCGGCACCACCTTCGCAGACGTTGCAGGATATGAAGGGGTAAAGACCGAGATCCGCGAGGTCGTGGACTTCTTGAAATACCCGGAGAAGTTCGGCCAGATCGGTGCTCGTATACCCAAGGGCGTGCTGCTCGTGGGGCCTCCCGGAACCGGCAAAACCCTCATCGCCCGTGCGGTAGCAGGA
>JAGQSI010000009.1 GCA_020439605.1 Acidimicrobiales bacterium
GTGGGGAATGCAGAGTGTCTTGTGGAGATTGAGGTGGCAGACGTCCGCGCCCATGTCGCCGGGCCGGGTCAGGCCGACCTGCGCGTTCATATTCGCGCCGTCCATGTAGACCTGACCGCCGTGACGGTGAATAACGGCGCAGACCTCCATGATGCCTTCTTCAAAGACGCCATGGGTAGAGGGGTATGTGACCATGATGGCGGCCAGATTGTCGCTGTGCTCCTGGGCTTTGGCCCGCAGGTCATCCAGGTCAATATTGCCGTCGTCATCACAGGCTACCACTACTACGTCCATGCCCGCCATGACCGCGCTGGCCGGGTTGGTGCCGTGGGCCGAACTGGGGATGAGGCAGATGGTACGGTGCGCATCGCCATTATTCAGGTGATAATCGCGAATGGTGAGCAGGCCCGTGTATTCGCCCTGGGAGCCGGCATTGGGCTGAAAGGAAACGGCGGGAAAGCCGGTGATTTCGGCCAACGCATGGCCGAGCTTTTCAAACAGTTCGCTGTATCCCCGGGCTTGATCCTGCGGCGCAAAGGGGTGGATGTGGGCGAACTCGGGCCACGTAATGGGCAGCATCTCCGTGGTGGCGTTGAGCTTCATGGTGCATGAGCCCAGAGGAATCATGGAACGATCCAGAGCCAGATCGCGATCGCTGAGCTTGCGGATGTAACGCAACATTGCTGTCTCTGAACGATGTTCATGAAACACAGGGTGGGTCATGAACGGCTCTTCGATGCGGCTAGTGCCATCGAGGGCCGGGTTCAGGTTGAGAGCGGACCAGTCCACCTCGGAAATCCCAAATGCTTTGGCCACTGCATCGAGGTGTGCGTGCGTTGTGGTCTCGTCGCATGCGATGGCCACGACATCATCGTCAACCTGTCTTAGGTTGATTCCTAGTTCAAGAGCTGCTGCCACCACAGCCTTTGCACGCCCCGGTACGACTGCCTGAACCGTGTCGAAGAAGTCCCCATGTTTGATCTCGATGCCACCGCTACGAAGTGCTTCGGCCAATGAAGAGGCACTGCGGTGGGCGTGAAGTGCGATGGAGGTCAAACCCTCAGGGCCGTGGTACACGCCATACATCGACGCAATGATCGCCAACAGTGCCTGTGCCGTGCAGATGTTTGAGGTGGCCTTCTCCCGGCGAATGTGTTGCTCGCGTGTTTGAAGGGCCAAGCGGTATGCACGGTCTCCGTCAGCATCTACCGAGACCCCTACAAGGCGTCCCGGCATCGAACGCTGCAGTCCTTCACGAACTGCCATGTAACCGGCGTGAGGGCCGCCAAATCCAAGTGGTACACCGAAACGCTGCGCCACTCCGACTACCACATCTGCGCCGAGCGAGCCCGGCGATGCGAGCAGGGTCAACGCCAACAGATCAGCGTCGACGGTGACAACAGCACCTTGGTCCTTGGCGCTGGCGATCACATCTGTCCAGTCCACTATCCGTCCAGATGAGCCGGGATAGGCCAACAAGATGCCAAACGCGTCAACCCCCTCTGGTAGCCCAGAACTGAGATCGGCAACCTCTACGTTCAGCCCGAGAGGCACAGCACGGGTCCGAACTACCTCAATGGTCTGAGGATGACAGTCTGCGTCTACGAGAAACACGGCGTCGTTCGACTTGGATCGAGCTACACGTCTCGCCAACGTCATGGCCTCGGCCGCAGCGGTTGCCTCGTCAAGCATCGAGGCGTTGGCCAGCGCCATCCCTGTCAGATCAGCCACCATGGTCTGGAAGTTCAAAAGCGCCTCTAGACGACCTTGGGAGATTTCGGGCTGGTAAGGCGTGTAGGCCGTGTACCACGCCGGGTTCTCCAAGATGTTGCGAACAATCACCGCTGGTGTGATGGTTGCGCTGTAGCCGAGGCCCAGCATTGAGGTGAGAACCTGGTTCTGAGATGCGATCTCACGCAGTTCTGCCAGCGTCTCAGCTTCGGAGCTTGCTGCTGGCAGGTTGAGAAGGGAGCTTTCGCGGATCGCCCCTGGTAGCGCAGCATCGCTGAGTTCGTCAAGGCTTGAATAGCCAAGCGACGCCAACATCTTTGCTTGGTCCGACTCACGAGGACCGAGATGGCGAGATTCGAAGGGCAGCGAGGCTGCAGATGGGTTTGGCTGGTTGGACACGGTCTTCCTAAGGGGCCTCGGGCACGTAGCGTTGGACCCTCCCCACTGTCACTCGTACCTGAGAGCTTCACCCAGCGAGCCGGGCTTTCCCCTTCGGTGAGAGATCTCTAGATCCCTGCTTTCCAGCTTTGCCTGAGTTGACGGTCTGGGGGCCTGAGAGATTCCGGGGAGGAACTTGCTCCTTCGGCGTGCCCTAGGGACACTCTCCCGCCAATTCGTAAGCGGCTGTACAAGGCTATCAGGGACTTCCGACTCGTGTGCAGCTAATGACACTGGCGCTACGGTACCTCTACCGCTCACCAACACCACGTGGGGCGGCGTATGGCCACTAACACAAAGGCAGGACATGCCATGACCACCTTGAAGAAGCTGATGGCCGCAGTGCTAGCGATATCGCTTGGGGTGTTGGCCGTTGGTTGTGCCGACAAGTCCGAAGACACGACCACAGAGAGAGTCGTCGAGAGCCAGGGCAAAAAGAACAGGATAAGGACCTCCGGCAACGCCAAGCTCCCAGAGGGTTGGCCCGAAGAACTCACCATCCCGGACTCAATGGTGCTGGAGGCGGCCAGTACTTCCTCAATCAGCAACGACGAGTCAATGGTGATCTCTGGAACCTCTGACCAGTCGATGGAGGATGTCTTCGTGGAAATGCAGGAGATTGTGGCCAACGCTGGGTTCGAGGTGATCTTCGAACGAACAAGTGCGGAGAAGTCCAGTTTCTCAAGTGAAAAGGGCAAGGAGACCGTGACCGTCGCCATAGTGCCGGCACCGGCTGACAGCGCCAAGTCCTACGTAACAATCAGCTACTCAGCCAACTGAGGGATTTCCTCGCGCCGCCAAGCTGTTAGCGCTATGGTACGCGCAGCGATCAATATCGCATTCGACAAGGCCGGTTTCGACAACATCGGACTTGACAACGTCGGATCAGTAACAACCTGAGGGAGCAATCATGACTATCGGAAAGAGACTTACAGCGGCGGCATTGGCTGTTTCATTGGGCGTGGTAGGAGTTGGCTGTGGCGGCGATTCCAACGATGATGCGGCAGACAAGCTCGCCGAGAAGATTGCTGAGAGCCAAGGCGCAGGCGACGTGGACATCGACTCGGACTCGGGCAAGATCAAGATCACAGACGATGAGGGGAACGAATCGGAGATTGACACCTCCGGAAGCGCCAAGCTCCCTGATGACTGGCCTGCAGATCTCGCAATTCCAGACTCCATCAAGCTCATCAGTTCCAATACGACCACTAGCGATGGAAAGAAATCCATGTCTATTAGTGGTCAGACCAACGCAGATGCCGAATCCATCTTCGAGGAATTGAAGAAGACGATTAGCGATGCCGGTTTCGATATTGCTTTTGAGAGCAGTGGCACCGACTACTCGAGCATTAGCGGAGACAGCGCAACGGCCTCAGTGAATGCTTCGGTGGTGACCAACACATCCGAAGACGGTCAACTGCTTGTGACTCTCATCTACGCGGCCAAATAGGTCGCTGTCGGTTCGGAGTTGTCTGTTGGCTCTGGGTTGATTGTCAGCTCAGAGCCAACACCCGGCTCCGGTAGGCGCCGGAGCTCATGATCGCCTCGACGACTCGCTGTGCTCCGCCTACTTCATAGGCAACAAGAAGGTCAGTAGTCAGAATGGCGTTGGGTGCCTTGCCAAGCATCGCTCGCGCGTATTCGACCACGGTCACGATCCCGTCTGTTTGGCGCTTGTACTCGCTCGATTCAGAGAACTGCAGCACAACCTGGCCACGGTTCCAGGTCTTGTCGGTCAATTTCTTCAAGTAGAAGGCGCGTCCCGAGGGGTCCGGTTCACGGTCGAACACGTTGCGATACAGCTGGTCGACGAAACCAGCGTTGGTCAAGGAGCCATAACGATTCCTGAACTCGCTCGAGTTGGCGAAGTTCTGGGATATGGCTGCCATGGTGGTTCCATTGCGGCGGCGAGTAGCCCAGTACTCAAGGCCGCTGGGGTCAGGGTTTCTCAGGAAGTAGGCACTGTAGAGACGGATGGACGGCCCGTACGCGCCATCGAACCATGGGGTTAGGCGTAGCCGTTCCGTTAGTGCGCTGGGGGACAGCTCTCCCGAAGCAACTGCTGCGACATCGCTGGCCAGGTCAAGCTGTGACGGCATGAATGGCGCAAAGTCGCCATGTTGACGACTGACGAACGCGCTGACCTGGGTAAAGGGTGCAAGCGTGACAGCGCTTGGCGCTGACTGGGGGCCTTCGCCAACAGCGTTCTTTGCGGCGACCGTGTAGGTAGCGAGCTTTCCACCAACCGAAGCCCCAACGAAGCTCGGAGATGCCGAAACCTCGATCGTTTCCGTTAGCACCGGTGTATCTGTACCGACGTAGGTGCGCACCACGTAGCTCATAACTGGGCTTGCACCGTCGTCGTTCGGAGCCGACCACGAAGCCACCATGCCGCCAGTGGTGGACATTATCGTGGGAGCACCAGGTGCCGTCGGCACGGCCGCGGGCAGAACCTCCACCGCAGTTACGACGCTGTCTCCGCGGTTGCCGTTCACGTCGAAGGAACGAACCTCGACGTAGGTGGTTCCGAGGTCGGTAATGGTCATGTCCGGAGCCACACCAATATGAGGAGTCCATTGCGAGACCGTGGCATCTGGGCGATGTACTCGAACCTCTTGACCCCGAAGAGCCACGTTGTCAGATCCGCTGAAACGGACTGTGGCGTTGAGGCGATGGGTCCCATCTGGACGGCCACTAGCCAATACCGCGGCGCCAGCGCCTGGCAAGGTCGAGTCCGACCAGTCGTAGCCGCTGACAGTAGCGATGTCAGCCAACTTTCCCTGGCCTTGTTTCGAAGGATGGAAGTGGTCTCCGCATCCGCCGCCGAGCAGACCCGGAATGGGACAGCCGAATGACGTGTTCCGGCTGATGTCCATGTCTGTGAAAGCCCACTGGGCGTAGGGGAGTAGTGGACCGTCAGGCGCTGTGACTCGGTTGGATGTCAGGTTGAACAGCTGATTGTCATCGAAACGACAGCGCAGTACCTTGGAACATTCTTCAGCAAGGATCTGGTTGAACTCCTTGGTGCGGGTGCGCACGAGGTTTCGCCTGTCTCGATCTGCTTGGGCATAGCTGTCCGCGTTGTCAAGAAGCGACTGGCAGGGGAACTGTTCAAAGCCCCAGTAGAAGCGAGCACCATTTATCCCTGATGCCTGTCCGCTTTCAGGTTCCGGATGGTAGGTCGCGTGCTGTGGGGCGCCGCGTATGTACCAGAGGTTGTAGATGTCGGGGACGCTCATGACCTGTATCAGAGCGTCTGGGGCTCGAAGCGCGACCTCGGCGAGCCCGGCCTTGAAACGGCTTCGATAATTGGCCGTGGTGGTCATCGAGGAGATCGAACTGTCACAGAGATCATTTCCACCGAACTCAACAAGAACCAGTCCGGTGTCGCTTGGCGCCGCTGCCACATCACCGCTACCTCCGGACTTTCCATTTCGGATCTGCGGAGCGAAGTCGATCATTTCATCGCCGTTGGTCGACAGGTTGTAGCGACGGTTGGCAGGGATGGAGAGCCGGTTGGCGATGCTGTTCACCTCTGCGCCTGTGGCCCAGGAGTTCTGTGGGGTTTCCTTGGACAAGGCACCGGTTCCGGTGGCCTGTGTGATGGAGTCCCCTACGGCAACTATCGAAGTCGGCTTGCCCAACCTGCCCGGCACCGGCATTGGCGCCGGTGCCGGCGCTCCAAGATCGGATGCTTCGACTGGCGGCGCTGTTGTCCCAGCTTGGGCTGCAGCGATGGGAGCGAGGCTCGCTACCACCGTCCCAACCACAACTAGCCCTCTACGAAACAAGTGCCCTTGACCCATTTGGTCTTCCCCCAGATCCTGCTACCCGATACTGGTAACGGAAGAACCATAGTGCTGCTGAAGCAGAAATGACGGATGGTCGGATTACGGATAGTTTCGTCACGTGACGAAACTATCGATGGGTGAGCGGTGCCAGTGGTGCGGACGTCCATTGCCGACTCCCGCCAGAACTGGTCGACCGAGACGATTTTGTCGAGCAGGTTGTCGCCAACAAGCACATATTGCTCGGCGATTCGCAAACGCGCATGGCCTTGGTGATGATGACGTCATCATCACCAGACAACAACTCGAGGATCTACAAGGAGCGATCTATTGCCTGCAAGCAGCTATTGAAGACGTTGATAACGACATGGCAGACAAACCGTCGCCGGCTGAAATACGAACAGCGCTGAACTGGCTATTGGACAACGCCAGACCCGCAGCAGAACTCTGGATCGAGCCCAAGGCCGAATTCTCGTAATTGCGTTACATAACGTAGATTATGGGCGTTTCCAACTAGTTGGTTACTGGTCGCTTGCAAGGGCGCGTACCTCCAGCGAGTAGAGTCGATCCCCTATGTCTCGAAGGATCGACATCGAACTTACCAGCGACCGTGGCGACGGGACTTGGACCTGGCGCGCAGCCGGGGCCAAACAGCCCAAGGGCGTGCTCAAGAGCACTCTGCTGCCAGATGGAGCAGCCGTAGGCCAAGAGCTTCGTGCCGAGGTCGAAAGCGGTCTTGACGGCACAGAGGTAATCGCTGTTCTCCCACCCAAGGAGAAGAACCGTGCCGAGGTCCAAACAATCGAGCTCATCGGGCGTCCCCTGCGGGACAACGAACTCGTAACCTCCAAGCTTGCCGGGCGTGGAGACCGAGATCGCCGGGACAAGGGCGAGCGCAAAGGCCGTGGAGACCGCAAGGACCGTGGCGAGCGTGGCGAGCGCCGTAACGATGGCGAACGCCGTGGTCGCCGAGACGCAGATTCGGCTGGTCGCGATGGCCAGCGTCGAGGAAGAGATTCCGAGCGTTCCGATCGTGGACCCCGCCCCGATCGCCCACGTCGCGAGCGTCCACAAGAGCCAGCCAAGCCCAAGCCCAAGCGTCTTCGTCCTGCCAGAACGCACCGCAAGGCAGTGATCGAGGGTCTGAGCGGACCTGAGCAGGTAATCGCAGAGCAGCTTCTCGTCGGCGGCATCCCAGCGGTACGTCAAGCGATTGAGAAGCAGAACGAGCAGGCTCGTCTAGCTGGCAGTCGTGAGGTTTCGCCCGATCCTGTACTCGCCATTGCAGAACGGCTACTGCCGGACCTGCGTAGCGCTGAGTGGCGTGACCGTGCCGAGGCAGCATTGGCTGTCATCGACGAACTTGACCTACGAGACCTTCGCTCGGTCGTTGTTGCCGCAGACGGTGGCGCCCGAGATGACGAATCCCGAGCCCTAGCGGAGCAGCTCAGCACCAAGCTCACCGAGCGGGTCGAAGCCGAGCAGAATGCTTGGCTTGAAGAGATCCGTACCGTCCTCGGCGACGGACGTGTGGTGCGCGCTCTTCGCCTGAGCAGCCGCCCACCCAAAGCTGGCGCTCCCCTGCCAACCGATCTCGCTACTGCTTTGTCCGAGGCAGCTAGCGCTGCACTCGCTGCAGACACATTCGACGATCGTTGGGCCACCGTGCTCGACGCAGTGTCGTTCTCACCTGTTCGGCTCTCGGTTGCGCCTGTCTCCAAGCCTGAAACACCCTCAGAAGAGCTCATCGCAACCGTTACCCGAATGGCCACGCGTGTACCCAAGGTTGCTGAGGCCTTTGGGATTGATCCCGCCTCGGTGCCCGCACCAAAGCGTGCGCGTTCCACTCGCCCACCACGTTCCAAGAGCGCCTAGTTCCGACAAGAGGGTGTGGACCTAACGTATCCACGCCCTCTGCAAACTTCGGCTAGGTCCTAGCTCATGTCGCGTGGGACAACCACCGAGGAACGTTCTGAGCGTCCGCGGAACTCTCCCGTTGTGGGATCCTCGTCCCAACTCGCTCCGCAGCTCGCACATTCGCACGAGTCCAGGTGTACCGACCCTAGGTAGAGCCTGGCCACATCAACTGACTCGCAATATGGACAGGTTGAATGCGTACGACGCAATGGTGTCATCGGTGCTCACACTATCGCCTTTGGTGAGAACCTGACTGATTGGTCAAGTCGCGGGTAGCGTCATGGCCCATGACCGTTGACTACGAACTGCGCGGCCACGTTGCCGTAATGACAATCAACCGACCCGATGCCCGAAACGCTGTGAGTACAGCAGTGGCACAAGGTCTAGAAGCAGCAATCGACAAGCTGGAAGAAGATGACAACGCGTGGGTTGGCATCATCACCGGCGCCCAAACAGACAAGGGATGGATCTTCTGCGCTGGTGCAGACCTCAAGCAGATGAGCACAGATCCTGTGGGGATGATCACCGAGCGCGGGGGCTTCGCTGGGTTTGTACAGCGTGAACGCACCAAGCCAGTGATCGCTGCAGTAGACGGACCAGCGCTGGCTGGTGGCACCGAAATTGTGCTTGCCTGCGATCTGGTAGTTGCTTCCGAAACTGCCGTATTCGGTATCCCCGAGGTGAAGCGAAACCTCGTTGCTGGAGCAGGTGGACTGTTCCGACTCCCCCGCAAGATTCCTCGCAACATTGCCATGGAACTAGCGCTGACAGGCCGTTTGGACTTCCCAGCCGAGCGAGCTCATCATTTTGGTCTTGTCAACCATCTCTGTGCTGAGGGCGAAGCCCTGAACCGGGCAATGGAACTGGCTGAGCAGATCACTGAGGCTGCGCCACTAGCAGTTCGCGAGAGCCGCAAGATCATGCTCGAGTCCACCGACCAACCAGACGAGATCGGCTGGAAGCTCTCCGGGGACGGAATGATGGCCATGTTCAGTACCGAAGACTTCAACGAAGGCCTGATGGCGTTCATCGAGAAGCGCTCTCCTGAATGGAAGGGCCGCTAGGTCTACCTCTTGATGACCATCAGGTGATTGTCGAGATCACCTGATGGTCATGGAGAAACTCCGCCACCCCAGGTGCGAGTTGGAGATCAACTATCTCGTACAACGGAACCCACAACGCCTCTGTGACGTCATCTCCCGCCGCTGGATCTAGTCCCTCCAGCAACGTGACGTTGTAGGTGAGGATGACCTGATGGCTCCCCTCCCCCAGACGCTCGGTAACACCCAACAAGGACCCGCACACACCTTCTAGCCCGGTCTCCTCATGGAGTTCGCGCACCACGGCTTCAGCGAGGGTTTCTCCTGGCTCCACTCGACCACCCGGAGGTGCCCATTGCCCGAGTGCTGGACCTCTCCCCCGACGCACCATGAGGAGGCGCTCATCGTCCACCACGACTGCGCTGACACATAACTGCGGCGCGTTCACCCGAGGTCTCGATGCACGATAAGTGCCCTCGCCTTGAGCCCGTGGCTCTCAAAGAAGTTCTTGGTCTGACGATCTCCAGGAAGCGCAATGGCATCGATGCCTACAACCCCCTTGGATTGACCATCGGCGAGTATGAGGCTGAACATCGCATCGCCAACTCCCACGCCTCTCGCCTGCTCAGCCACAAAGATGTCGGTCACATTTGCGAGCTTCGAGCCGTCCTGGAGTTGTTCAATTGTCGAAACCGCGTAGCCAACTACAGCCCCATCGATCGTTCCGACGATCACACAGCTATCAGTTGTCTCACCGGAGATCTGTTGGGCCAGCAGCGCCTCTAATGGGTCTGTTCTGGACGAACTCTGACGCCAGATGGCACCACCGCGAAGTGGCGTCAATTCATCTCTGGCCTCTCGGGCCAACTCAACAATGGCACCGAGATCCTCATCGACTGCCGGGCGGGCGCTCTCCATCTACTGATGGCCTACTCGGCGCGAAGCTGGGCAATCTTGCCCAAGATGGTCTTGCGTCCACGATGAGCGAGCTCGTAGGCCTCTACAGCGTCGATCTCGGCCTCTGAGAGCCCCGAGAGCCGAGGGATTACCTGTGACGCTGCCAAACTGTCGTAGGCCGCTATGGGGAGCTCGGCTGCCACCTCGCTGGAGCTCTGGAGCTTTGGCGCTGCAACCGGCTTGTCGTGAGCCTCACCCGGCTGAGCAACCGGGTCCGACGCTGGCTGTGGTTCAACGACGGGTGGCTTAACACCGATACCAAACTCTTGGAATATGGCTTCGGTCTGGTCCTGGACCCGCGCCACACGTGCAGCTGCAGAGTTCTGACCATGGGTTACAACCATTTGGCCGACAACCTTGGCCATGTTGACCTGTTGACGGCCACGCTCCACTAGATCTGGCAGCATCTTCTTGGCATCCATCAAGAAACCAATCGGAGCATAGAGCCCGAGTTCTACGGCTTGTTCTATTGGTCGTTTATGGTCGGTCACGCCAATAGCTTGGTCTATCGCAGTGGAATCAGACGAGTCCGAGCTCACGCTTAACGGGACAATCCTCACCGTCAAGGCCACCGGGACAGTCGCTGCGCTTTGCACTGAACTGGCTCCTACGAACAAGCAAGAAACACTCGTTGCACGAGAACTCTTCAGCTGCTCGGGGAGCAACTCTGTCTCCGCCTTCAGCTCGGTCGTCGATTACAGACTCTTCGTCCTCTTCGTCTTCCTCATCTGCGCCAGCAGCAATGCGGTCACGAAGGATCGTGTCTAGGTCTTCTTCGACATCGTCAGGGTTCAGATCATCGTCGTCATCATCGTCATCGTCTGAACGGGCACGGCTTGGGGCCGGAATGTCGTCGTCCTCTTCGAGCTCATCATCGAGGCTGTCTTCATCCACATCCTCGCCATCGACGTCGTCGAGATCGTCCTCGTCCAACTCGTCGTCTAGCTCTTCATCGAGATCCCCATCGACATCAAGTTCCTCGTCGTCGATCAGCTCGTCGTCAGCCATGTCGTCCTTCACCGAATTCTTCCTGGAAATTGTCGAGGCCCATAGAAAGGCCGCGGCCGGATACTACGCGCGCAACACCCACCTGATGCACGCCGAAACAAGATTTACTTGTTCTGACGCCGAGATTCTGCTCTGCGTTCGGCATCGAGACGCTCCAACGCTGGTTCTGGCTCATGGTCAACAAAGCGCATCATGGCAGCCACCGCGTGATGACCGGCCTGCTCTTCGATGAGCTTGTGCATCTCCTGAGCCACGATCCTGTAGGCCGGATGACCTTGCGGGCCACTGCGCAGTTCGAGCATGTGCATCGCCTCACGGGCGTTCATCTGCATTGAGAAGCGAATCTTGTAGGCCAGACATACCGCGTATGACGCCGCCGCTGGAAAGTCCGGCTCCAACAGTTCGTATAGCTCTGCGGAGCGCTCCATTGCCCCTTCGAACTCGGCGCCAGCGCCAGCTAGTGCAACCGCCTCGGGCATCTCAAAGCCATGGTGGGGACTCAGCTGCTGCCATTCCACTGTAAGCATCCGGTGACGTTGCAGGTCTCTGAACGCCCCGTAATCGGCGAGAACGTCGAAACGGTAGTCCACTCGCTCCAGCGCTCTGCCGGGGCGATGACGGCGGTTCGAACGGTCCCCTACATAGGCCTCGACAACGGCGACTCTTTCTGCAGCGGTCATCTTTCGGACCTGTGCCTCGATCTGTGTCTCTGGCAGATTGGTGTGGGCATAGAGCATGGCCGTCACCAGCTTCACTTCACCGTCCGGATCGAAGTCCACCAGAACGGTTCTGGGCGCAGGCTCAGGTGCCTCCGTAGGTGGGAAGAACTGATCCGCAATCTCGTCCATTGCGTTGCGATTGGTAGCGAGGTAGTCCCCCCACGCCAGGCCGCGATCAGGCAGATCAATGCGTTTGAGAAAGGATGGAATCACCTTTCTCAACTCATGAAGCATTAGATCCGCATATGAGCGCGCCTCGGGCAAGGGATGCGAACGCATACGCAACAACAAGGCCTCGTATGCCTGTCCCGTTCCATAGATTCCGACGTTGGACAACGATGCGGCAGGCAAAATGCCCCGCAGTGCGTCAAAGGCCTTGGCCCTCACGGCTTGGCGATACACGAAGTCAGAGTCCGAAGGATCCTTGGGGAATTGCTCTCGGAAGAAATCGTTGAGCGTGGGCAACAGGCTCGCGTAGGTATCAAATAGCCGGTCCATCTCCCCCACGTAGCGAGTCCCGAGCGGCGAGTTCAAGATCCCGGGATCACGGTAGAAGCGATACCTTCCACCGATACGAGCGTCGTAGGCGATATAGCGGGTGGACTGCTCCAGGTAGGACATGAGACGTCCCCACTCGAGCACCTTGGTCAAAAGGTTTGACGCCTGTTCGCACGCCAGATGTACCCCGCCGAGCTGTGCCACTGAATCATCGCCGTATTCGAAGAAGACCTTGTCGTAGAGCTCCTCGGCTCTTCTTAGGCCCACCGTGGCATCGATCGTCTGGTCCCCTGCAATATCGAGGTCCCCTACGAATTCATCGAGGAAGAGCCGTCGAAGGCTCTTGGGAGAGCGTGAATAGCGGGCGAATAGAGCGCCCTTGACCACCTCTGGCAGGTTGACCAACGCAAAAACTGGGCTGTCCAGGTTGGTGAAATAACGCCTGAGGATGTCTTCCTCCGACTCGCTGAATTCCTCGGCCACATACACCGTCACGGCGCCGACCCTAGAGCGTCCGAGCCCCAAATCTGTGGACCATCACCGATGATGTCTCGCTCGGGGTTTCAAATCGCTAGACACCGATCACAGCAGAGCCTGTGGCAACACCGCTATCGCGAGCCTCTCGAAAACCAGCTTTCACCTTTTCGAGCTGCTCCGGGCGAGTCCACAGGTCAACAACGGTCGCGGCCATAGCCTTCGCGCCATCGATCACGGCACGATCTCCTTGATCGCTGCATGCATATCGGACAAAGGCCTCGGTATGGATGGCTACCTCAGGAGGCGCAATAGCAATCATTGGATGCATCGACGCCACCACATGGCTCACATTGCCCATGTCTGTGCTTCCCACAACCTCTTGGGAGCTTGCCGGCTCCAACAGAGTGCGTCCGCTACGAGCCAGATTGTCTCGGTAGAGCTCTATGAGAGCGTCGTTGTCCACCATGTTCGCAAAGGCCGGCTGGATCCATCTGATGTCCATGGTGCACCCAGCGGCCTCTGTTCCTGCCTCGAGACAACTCACTACCCGTGCCTTGAGCGCTTTGAGTCCCTCCACCGTGGGTGAGCGCACATACCAAGTTGCACCGGCATGGGCCGGAACCACGTTGGCTGCGTCTCCAGCATCGGTGAATATCCCGTGGATTCGTTCGGTGGGAAGAATGTGTTGGCGAAGCGCAGCTACGTTCATGTAGCCGAGCACTGCCGCGTCAAGGGCGTTTCTACCAAGGTGAGGCGCAGCGGCAGCGTGAGCAGCTTTGCCGTGGTAGGTCACCTCAAGTTGTTGAATTGCTATTGCACTGATCCGGGAGAGCTCTACCCCGGCAGGGTGAACCATCATCGCCGCATCAATGTGCTCGAGCGCACCCTTTTCGGCCATCAGTACCTTGCCTCCCCCGCCCTCTTCGGCCGGAGTTCCAAGTGCTACGACAGTGCCACCGAGTTCATTGGCCAAGGCTCCAGCAGCAATAGCCGCCCCCGCTCCAGCAGCACCGATGATGTTGTGGCCACAGGCATGACCAATGCCAGCGAGTGCGTCGTATTCGCACATGATCGCGATTCGTGGACCGGAGGTGCCAGAGGTTGCCTCGAACGCTGTTGCCAGACCGTATGCCCCACGGGTGACGGACATGCCAGCAGCGGCCAACAACTTGGTGAGTACATCGTGAGCGTGATGTTCGTCATAGCCGAGCTCAGGATTTGCGTGTATCGAATGGGACGCAGCGATCAGATCCTGAGCGTGTTCGTCCACGATTTGATCGACGCGGGCTTTGAACTCTTCTGGGTCAGCCATGGGCTCAGGCTAGGACCTTGGCTCAAGAGTCGTGAACGAGAACTATCTTTCCGGTTTGACGGCCGAGCTCGAGTCGCTCGAGGGCTTCTTCGTAACGGGAGATGTGCATTTCGGTGTCCACAGCTATGGGCAATCCCTGATTGACCAGGTTGAGCACTTCTGCGAACTCCCCGTAGCCACCCATGGTTGAGCCGATTATCTCAAACTGTTTGAAGAACAGCCGGGGAAGGTTCAGCTCAACTGTTGGTCCTGATGTTCCCCCACAGACCACCAGACGCCCTCCCGGCACCAGTGCTCCGATGGAGCGTTCCCATGTGGCTGGACCGACGCTTTCGAGCACAACATCGCACTTGACAGGCCAGTCCTCATCCGAACGAAAGACTGCTGATGCCCCGCTTGCAAGCGCACGAACACGGGTCTCTGGGTCTCTGGTTGTTCCATAGACCGTTGCACCCATCGTCTTGGCAAGTGCAAGCGCAGCCATCGATACCCCACCTCCGATACCGACGATCATCACGCTCTCTCCCGCCTTAAGGCGGCCGCGACGCAACATTCGATAGGCGGTAAGCGTCGCGAGTGGAAACGCTGCACACTCCGCCCACGACCGCTCTGGAGGCTTTGGAACAATGTTTCGGGACGGAACAACCAGTAGATCTGCGTGCCCACCCCAGCGTTGCTCTCCAACAATCTCAAAGCCCGGATACATCGGGGCATCGTCGCCATGGGCAACCACATTGCTCAGGGGCGAAACCGCAGGGTTGACCACCACCTCGTCACCAACGCATATGCCTTCAACCCCAGAACCCACGGCCTCGACCACTCCGGCAACATCGCATCCCGGGATGTGGGGAAGCTTGGGGCGTGGCCTGGCGCGGGTGACCCACAGGTCCATGTGGTTCAACGCGCTCGCCACCGGACGGACTCTCACATCGTGTGGACCCACCGAGGGGTCGTTTATCTCCCCACGTCTGTATACGCCCGGCGATTCGTCAAGTATCCATGCTTGCATTGCCTGTGACCGTATCCCGATTGGTCAGCGGTGACGCACTCGATCCACTCAGACCACACAGGTAAACGCATCGGGCTCAATATGAACCGAGATGTGTCTCGCCTTGGCAATTGGTTCGCCGTCGAGCCATATCTTCGTTGGCCTATCAAACTCGAAGTGAGCGGCCTTCGTTCTCTGCTGCGCTATCGAGGGATGAGGAACATGGGTGCCGGTGAGAAGCCGTGACCGTGCCTTGAGACGGTCTCCCATCGCAAGATCGCCCTCGAATATGTCGAAAAGCCCATCGTTTGGATGGCTCCTAGGGGCAACATCCCACTTGCCGATCCATTGCGCATTCATGACCGCTAGAACCGGTCCATGCCACCAACTGTTGCGGGCAACGAGATGGCTCACAAACCAGTATTGCTTCGCCTCTATCAGCACCGAACCCAAGTCGATTGGTAGTCGCGTCGCGTCCTCGGAATGAAGCCGCTGTAGGTCTCCTCTGGCACCAACTGTCTTGGCGAGGTCCCCTCCGAGAAGACCTAGCTCAACTAGTGGTTGTTCTCGTCGACGAAGACCATCTAGGACCTGGCGCGCTTCGATATCGCTCTTCACCACGACCCCGGTTGGATCCAACGCTCCAGAGCTCCCCCATTGCTGAAACTTTTCAATCGTCACTGGAGTTCTCCCGATTCAGTTCGGAACTTGCCGAGACCACTCCTCGCATCAACGCCTCTGCGGCGCTACGAGCAGATGCCTGGGTATCGGCCTCAGGCGCTACCGAGCCAATCTGGCGCAGGAGGTCTATGAGAACCTTCATCGTGCGCACGAAGTCGCCTCCCGACATTTCCTCGTTCTCGAGTACCGCGGCTAGTGACTCACCGCTGGCCCACGCGTACGCAGCGAGAATAAATGAAGGGTCAGGTACTCGGGTCGGATTCAGTCCCAGGGTGGCCTCTTCAAAATTGAGATCTGTTGCGAGAACACCGATCCGAGTACAGCTGTCCCTAACTGCAGCATTTGGATACCAGAGCGCCGGTGGCGGGCCCTTGGAGCGGTGTTCGTAGACAAACGTTGAAACAACCGCAGCAAGATCTGGCGGACCTAGGCCATCTAGCAAGCCATCGCATATGGCTGAGGCAACCAAGAGATCACATTCGTGGAAGATGCGTGCGAGCACTTCTCCCCTGTTGGTCAGGTGCCACCCCTCGATGAATCCGTGGGTCCGCAACACAGTTTCAACCGCCTCGAACTGCAACCCCAGAGAATCACGTCTCCTGGCAATTCTGCGGTCAAGCTCTCGGATCTGACCCTCGAGCTTGTCTCGACGATGCGCAGCTTCGAGATGGACTTTCAGATCTGGGCAACGTGAGACCCCGAGTTGATCGGTGCACTCAGCGTCGTGTGTCTTTCCAAGATTCTTCTTAGTCGAAGGATCCTGTTTCTCGACGCCGGGCTCGACACGGCGCAGCGCGTCAGCAATGGTTTGTTGTGCCCTACGGCTTCTCGGGTCAAAGCCCCTAGGCACATTCAACGTGGCCACCGAGCGCAATGGCGTGTCTAGGTCCTTTGCTGTGATGGTGGAGGTGTCTCCGTGTTCATCGAGAATCCGGGCCTTTAGCGTGCCTTTGCGAAATGCAACCGATAACACCCCAAAGCGCCGAGACGAGATGAGTACAACATCTCCGGGACGAAGCGCACCTAGTGACTCCTCGATAAGAGCCTGATCGGCTGAGCGCTTCTGCCTGCTCAGTTCCCTTTGCTCGGCTCGTAATGACCGGTACTCATCAACGTCTCCAAGTTCGCATGTGACGAGCTTGCGTGCTTGCTCTAGAAGCTCGCTACGCCCCGCCCTCTTGTGTAACAACGCGCCCAGAGTTGCGTCGGCCTGATACTGAGCGAAGGACCTGCCCATGAGTTCCAGGGCCTCATCACGGTCACATCTGCGCACGAGGTTGGCCACCATGTTTGGCGTGGGAGCGAACGCTGAACGAAGAACAAACTCCCGGCTAGCAGCTAGCGCTGCCACCTGATCGAAGTTGTGCCAGGGTGACCACAGAACATATGCGTGGCCAACGGGATCCAGGCCGCGTCGTCCGGCGCGGCCGGTTAGTTGGGTGTACTGAGCTGGAGTCAGATCCTCATGTGTCTCGCCGGTGAACTTCGAGAGAGCCTCGATCACCACTGAGCGAGCTGGCATGTTTATGCCCAGAGCCAGAGTCTCAGTGGCAAAGACCACCTTTACCAAGCCCTCCACAAAGCACGCTTCAACCGCTTCTTTGAAAGGAGTAACGAGTCCGGCGTGGTGTGCCCCTACCCCCGCCTCCAGAGCACGTTTCCAGTTCGTCACCTCAAGTACGGAACGGTCCTCAGCGCTGAGATGGGCGATGCGTGCTTCGACTATCTCGCGGATCCGTTGGCGTTCACTCCCAGTTGTGAGGCGCATTCCGCTATCCAGAATGTTCTTGACGGCCTCGTCGCAACCCTTGCGGCTGAACACGAAATAGAGCGCCGGCAACAAGCGAGCGGACTTGAGATGGGCTACCACGTCGCTTCTTCGAGGCGTAGACCACCTCTGGCGATATCGAGATTTGTGCTGGTTTGATGAAGGGCCTTTGGCCAGCTTCGGATCGAATTGGCTTCCTTCTGGGTTGGGTCGCTTGTTGATCAGCGTTTCAACCTCGACCAGAGAGTTGCTCGCACGGTCACGAACCAAGAAGTGATTCACCAGGTCCACGGGTCGTTCATGCTCAACGATCAGCTCAGTGGGCCCACGGGTCTGACGAATCCAACCGGCCAACTCCCCAGCATTGGAAACAGTGGCAGAAAGACACACGAAACGAACGTGGCCGGGAGTGTGAACCAATACCTCTTCCCACACAGGGCCGCGATATCGATCCTGTAGGAAATGCACTTCGTCGAGCACCACCCACTGCAACCGATCCAACGTTGCTGAGCGGGCGTAGACCATGTTGCGCAACACTTCGGTTGTCATCACGATCACAG